>NZ_JBQQBO010000012.1:0-225606 GCF_052246905.1 Saccharopolyspora antiqui | reverse complement strand
CCCGCGGGGCGCGCCCGACTCAAGAGGTGCGAATCAGGCCATGGCCGTCGTCACCATGAAACAGCTGCTCGACAGCGGCGTGCACTTCGGGCACCAGACCCGGCGCTGGAACCCGAAGATGAAGCGCTACATCTTCACCGAGCGCAACGGCATCTACATCATCGACCTGCAGCAGACGCTGACCTACATCGACGGGGCGTTCGACTTCGTCAAGCAGACGGTCGCGCACGGCGGGACGATCCTGTTCGTCGGCACCAAGAAGCAGGCGCAGGAAGCGATCGCCGAGCAGGCCCTGCGGGTCGGCATGCCGTTCGTCAACCAGCGTTGGCTGGGTGGCATGCTCACCAACTTCCAGACCGTCCACAAGCGTCTGCAGCGCCTCAAGGAACTTGAGACCATGGAGCAGACCGGGGGCTTCGAGGGTCGCACCAAGAAGGAGATCTTGATGCTGACCCGCGAGAAGGACAAGCTCGAAAAGACCCTCGGTGGTATTCGCGACATGAGCAAGGTGCCCAGCGCCGTGTGGATCGTGGACACCAAGAAGGAGCACATCGCCGTGGGCGAGGCCCGCAAGCTGGGCATCCCGGTCGTGGCGATCCTGGACACCAACTGCGATCCGGACGAGGTCGACTACCCGATCCCGGGCAACGACGACGCGATCCGGTCCGCAGCCCTGCTGACCCGCGTGGTCGCCGACGGTGTCGCCGAAGGCCTGATGGCCCGCAGCGGCCGCACCAACGGTGCCCCGGAAGGCGAGGAGAAGCCCGCCGCTGGCGCCGAGCCGCTGGCCGAGTGGGAGAAGGAGCTGCTCGCCGGTTCCGGTCAGGCCGCGGAGGGCGGCGAGGCCGCCGCGCAGTCCTGAGTCCGGTTGCTGCGCGCCCGCCGCACGGTGGGCGCGCAGCGCGGTCTCGCTGTCTGCCAGGCACACTGGCAGACGCCACCAATGCCGGGTACGCATCCCCACTGAGCTGGTCGAACGCTGCGGGACGCGACCCGGCTGATGTCTGCAAGACCTTCGAAGCTGCGTACTAAGAGGGACGGATAACGCACGATGGCGAACTTCAGTGCGGCCGACGTCAAGCGTCTTCGCGAGCTGACCGGCGCCGGAATGATGGACTGCAAGAAGGCTCTTGAGCAGGCCGACGGCGACTTCGACAAGGCCGTCGAGAGCCTGCGCATCAAGGGCGCCAAGGACGTGGGCAAGCGCGCCGAGCGCGCCACCGCCGAGGGCTTGGTCGCCGCCGACGGCGGTGTGCTGATCGAGCTGAACAGCGAGACCGACTTCGTCGCCAAGAACGACGAGTTCATCGAGCTGGCCAACAAGATCGTCGCCGCGGTCAAGGCCGCTGGTGCCGGTGACTTGGAGACCGCCCTGGCCGCCCCGCTGGACGGCAAGACCGTCTCGGAGGTCATCCAGGAGCTGTCCGCCAAGATCGGCGAGAAGCTGGAGCTGCGCCGGGTCGCCAGGTTCGACGGCGAGGTGGCCACCTACCTGCACCGCCGCTCCCAGGACCTGCCCCCGGCGGTCGGCGTGCTGGTCGAGTACAGCGGCCCGACCCAGGAGGTCGCGCGCGGCGCCGCCATGCAGGTCGCCGCGCTCAAGCCGAAGTACCTCAGCCGCGACGAGGTCCCGGAGGACATCGTCGCCAACGAGCGGCGCATCGCCGAGGAGACGGCGAAGGCCGAGGGCAAGCCGGAGAAGGCTCTGCCGAAGATCGTCGAGGGTCGCCTGAACGGGTTCTTCAAGGAGAACGCCCTGCTGGACCAGCCGTCCGTGCAGGACAACAAGAAGACCGTCAAGGCGCTGCTCGACGAGGCTGGCGTGACGGTCACCGGCTTCGTCCGGTTCGAGGTCGGCCAGGCCTGACCGGCCGCGCTCCGGCGCATGCCGGGCGGGCCGGTAGGTAGCGTGTCGCCGGTCCACCAGGCGCGGTGGACCGGTCGGCGCGACGGCCGTGGGATACGGCATCGGCGCCCCGCCTTGGTTCGCAAGGCGGGGCGTTTTCGCAAGGTTGCGGCGCCGTCGTCGGCGAGCAGACCGATCCGCGCGGTGTTTTCCAGCGCTCGCGACACCGAGCAGCTGCGCGAGCCAACCCGCACATCCTCAACCAGCCATTCCGAACCTCGCGGGAGGAACCAGTGACCGTCGACGACCCAGCGCAGCGTGGTTATGCCCGAGTACTGCTCAAACTGGGCGGCGAAATGTTCGGCGGGGGCAGCGTCGGCATCGATCCGGACGTGGTCGGCACGGTAGCCAGGCAGATCGCCGAGATCGTCGCCGACGGCGTCGAGGTGGCCATCGTGATCGGTGGTGGCAACTTCTTCCGCGGAGCCGAACTGCAGCAGCGCGGCATGGAACGCGCGCGCGGGGACTACATGGCGATGCTGGGCACCGTGATGAACTGCCTGGCCCTGCAGGACTTCCTGGAGCGCGAGCACGGCATCGACACGCGGGTGATGACCGCGATCACCATGGGCCAGGTCGCCGAGCCCTACATCCCGCGGCGTGCCATGCGGCACATGGAGAAGGGCCGGGTGGTCATCTTCGGGGCGGGCACCGGGATGCCGTACTTCTCCACCGACACCACCGCGGCGCAGCGCGCGTTGGAGATCGGTTGCGAGGTGGTGCTGATGGCCAAGGCCGTCGACGGGGTCTACACCGCCGACCCGAAGACCACGCCGGACGCGAAGCTGTTCGACCACATCACGCACCGCGAGGTGCTGGAACGCGGTCTGAAGGTCGCCGACGCGACCGCCTTCAGCCTCTGCATGGACAACCACATGCCGATCCTGGTGTTCAACCTGCTGCAAGAAGGCAACATCGCCCGCGCGGTCAGCGGTGAGAAGATCGGCACGCTGGTCAGCACCCCGGCCGCCTCGTCGGCCTGAGCGTGCTGGATCCTGATCCGGAGTGGGCCCGCCCTGGGGCCGCGCTGCGCAGCAGGCGACACTTGCATTGTCCACCGGTCGGCAGACTTAAGGAGCAGCCGTGATCGACGAAGCTCTTCTCGAAGGCGAGGAGAAGATGCAAAAGGCGGTGCAGGTCGCCAAGGACGACCTGGCCACCGTTCGCACCGGCCGCGCGAACCCCGCGATGTTCTCCGGCATCGTCGTCGACTACTTCGGTTCGCCGACGCCGTTGAACCAGCTGGCCAGTGTCTCCGTGCCGGAGGCGCGGCTGGTGGTCATCAAGCCCTATGACGCCAGCCAGCTGGCGGCCATGGAGAAGGCCATCCGGGACTCCGACCTCGGGGTCAACCCGTCCAACGACGGTCAGTTGATCAGGGTGTCGATCCCGCAGATGACCGAGGAGCGCCGCAAGGAGATGGTCAAGCTCGCCAAGCACAAGGGCGAGGAAGGCCGGATCACCGTGCGCGGCATCCGCCGCAAGGTCAAGGAAGAGATTGACCGGATCGTCAAGGACGGCGAGGCCGGCGAAGACGAGGGCACCCGTGGTGAGAAGGAGCTGGAGAGCCTCACGCACCGCTACGTCGCCCAGATCGATGAGCTGGTCAAGCACAAGGAAGCAGAACTGCTAGAGGTCTGAGTGGTGACGGCCGGCCAATGCGAAGGTGAGTCCGGGATGACCGCTGACACCCCGGACCCGCCCTCGCGTCCTTCTCGGGCCGGACGCGATCTCCGTGCCGCCATCGGTGTCGGAGTTGTGCTCGGTGCCGCCATCATCCTGTCGCTGCTGATGGTGCGGTTCGTCTTCATCGGGATCGTCGCCGCCGCGGTGGCCGTGTCCACCGTCGAACTGGCCAACGCGCTCAAGCGCGGCGCCGGGATCCGGGTTTCGCTGATCCCGGTACTGGTCGGCGGGCAGGCGATGGTCTGGCTGTCCTGGCTCGGGTTGCGCGGCATCCTGGTCGCGTTCACGATCACCGCGCTGGTGTGCCTGGCGTGGCGGTTCCGCGACGGGGTTGACGGCTACCTGCGGGATGTGAGCGCCTCGGTGTTCACCGCCGCCTACGTGCCGCTCTTCGCCTCGTTCGCGGCGATGCTGGTGCGGCCGGAGGACGGTGCGTTCCGGGCGCTGTGCTTCATGATCGGGGTGGTCGCCTCGGACACCGGCGGTTACGCCTTCGGCGTGCTGCTGGGACGGCATCCGATGGCGCCGAAGGTCAGCCCGAAGAAGTCCTGGGAGGGCTTCGGCGGGTCGATGCTGGTCGGAGTGGTGGCCGGGATCCTGTCGGTGACGCTGCTGCTGCACGGCCAGTGGTGGGAGGGCGCGCTGTTCGGCGCGGCGCTGGTGTGCAGCGCGACGCTGGGCGACCTGATGGAGTCGCTGATCAAACGCGACCTCGGAATCAAGGACATGGGCAACCTGCTGCCGGGCCACGGCGGCCTGATGGACCGGATGGATTCCCTGCTGCCCTCTGCCGCGGTGGCCTGGATGATGCTGTTCTGGCTGATCCCGACCTGATGCGCACCTGGCGGAAATCGGCCCGGCCGCAGGTCACGCCGAGCCCGAACATCTGGCACTGGCCGGAGCTCTACGAGACGGAGAACCGCGCCCAGGACTGCACCGGGGCGTTGTGGCGAGCTCTGCGGGAACGCTGCGACTGGGCGGGTCTCGACGTGGTGGACATCGGTTGCGGTGCTGGTTTCCACCTGCCGCTGTTCGCCGCGACGGCCCGCACGGTGATCGGTGTCGAGCCGCATCCGCCGCTGGCCGAGCGCGCTCGTGACCGGTTGGCGGCGACGCCCGGTGTCGACGTGCGGATCGCGTCCGCCCAGCAACTGCCGCTCGCGGATGCCAGCGCCGACCTGGTGCACGCCCGCACGGCCTACTTCTTCGGCCCCGGCTGCGAACCGGGCCTGGCCGAGGCGGAGCGGGTGCTGCGACCGGGCGGCACGATCGCGATCGTCGACCTCGACGCGTCCCGCCCGCCGTACGGCGACTGGATGCGGGCGGATGCGCCGCAGATCGACCCGGCGGCGGTCGAGGAGTTCTTCCGGCGCCATGATTTCGACAGCGTCTCGGTGGACACCCTGTGGCGCTTCGACGATCGGGAGAGCCTCGAAGCGGTGCTGGGCATCGAGTTCTCGGCGAAGATCGCCGCCCGCGCGGCCCGCGAAACCCCCGGCTGCTCGATCCCGGTCGGCTACCGCCTGCGCACCCGCCGCAAACCAACCGGCCTGCTGCACCCCTGAGCCGATCCATCCCCGAACTGCGCGCCGGGAAAACGGTTTGACCGCTTGGGTTCCCCGCGTCGGTCTCGGCACCTTCCCGGTCCGCTTCCCCAGCTCCAGCGAGCCCGGCGATGATGGATGGCACGTGGAGGCAAGCTTCGCCGGGCCGCAGGGGGAGGGCAGGCTCAGCCTCCGGTCTCGGGAGCGTGCGCTGCTGATGCTCTTCCTGTTCTCGGACGTCGGCCCCGACGACGCGCCAACCCGGATCCGCGTCGGGTCCCATCTGGACGTGCCCCGGCTGCTCGAATCCGGCGGCGAGGAGGGACGCGAATGGATGTCGCTGTGCCAGGACGCCGTTCCGGCCTCCGAGCACCGTCCGGTTGCCCTGGCGACGGGCGTCCTCGGTGACGTCTACCTGTGCCACCCCTTCCTGGTGCACGCCGCGCAGCCGCACCGCGGCCGAACACCGCGGTTCATGGCGCAACCCCCGCTGCACGCCAAGCAGCACCTCGACCTTCAGGACGACCAGCCGACTCCGGTGGCCCGCGCCGTGCTCAACGGCCTGCGGCGATGATCCCGGTCCCATCAGGTGGGCTTGTCACCGGCCTGGAATACCCGGGCGGCGTACCGGTTGGACTGCTTCGTCAACACCCATGACCTTCAGGAGCGCGGATGGCTGCGGAGACGAAGTTGGACGAGAACGTCGGTCGGTCGCGAAAGCTCAGCCGGGAGGAACGGGAGCAGTTCCTGGCGGAGCCCCGCGTCGGGGTGCTGAGCGTGATCAGCGACGACGATCGCCCGCCGGCGACGCTACCCACCTGGTACGCGTACGAGCCGGGCGGCAACATCGCCGTCGTCACCAGGCAGGGCAAGCGCAAGTCACGACTGATCCGGCGCGCGGGCAAGCTGTCCTTCTCGGTGCAACACCCGGAGGTGCCGTACAAGTACGTCACCGTCGAGGGGACAGTGGTCAAGCAGGAACGACCGACGAAGGAAGAACTCGTCAGCATCGGCCGCCGATACCTGCCTGCGGAGGCGGTCGACGGGTGGGCGGAGTGGGAACTCGGCGGCGGGAACGGCAATGGCGAGCCGGAATACATCGAAATCCGACCGGACCGCTGGCTAACCGCCGATTTCTCCGGATAATCCACCAAATCTCCAGCACGAGGCGACCCGCACGCGCCGTCCGCATGGCGGACGGTGCGCCCCTGCCGCGATGGCTGTCAAATCGGCAAACCACCCGCTGACGACTCGGCGAATGGCACGTGCCCGTGCCGTTCGCCGAGGACGCAGAATTCGTTGCCCTCCGGGTCGGCGAGCACCACCCACGGCACGGTTCGCCTTTGACCGATGTGCGCGTGTTTCGCACCGAGTTCGAGTAGCCGTCGCACTTCGGCTGCCTGGTCGTCCGGGCGGAGGTCGATGTGCAGCCGATTCTTCCCGGACTTGGCTTCCGGCACCGGTACGAAGACCAGACCTGGTAGCCGATCCGGTGCTGGGCGGATCTCGTACTCGGTGGGCGAGTCGTTGATCACCACCCAGCCGAGCGCCGCCGTCCACCAGCGCCCCAGCATCGCGGGGTTGGCGGCGTCCACCACCGTTTGCTCCCATTCCAGGCCCATGTCGGAACACGGTAACCAACCAGCCGCCGATGTAATGGTTGAAGTGCATTAGTCCCTGACACCAGGCTGAAGCCATGCCTGTTACCAGCGCGAGCGAAGGGGCCGGAAAATGTCCGCCGGACCGGGCGAGGTGGTCGGTGCTGTCCAGGCACTGGACGTCGCAGGGCGAGATCACCTACCGGAGGTGCGCCTGCGGACGTATCGGCATCTTCCTCGACGGTCACGAACTGCGGCTGCTGGGGTGACCAAGTGCGGTTCAACGAATACGGCGGTGAGGCGGCCCGCTTGGCGGCGGATCTGGTCAATGCGAGCAGGCCGCTCACCCCTGAACTGCTGGAGCCGATCCTGTCCGCGCACGGCGTCGCGGAAGCCACGCTGCCGACCGAGCACGTCCAAGAGTTGACGCGATGGTGCGACCGGCTCGCCGCCTGCTTCGACCGGCAAGAGCTGCGACAGCGGTGCGAAGTGATCAACGGCTTGCTAGCCGACACCGCCAGCCAGCCCTACATCTCGCTGCACGACGGCCAGCCACACCTGCACTACAGCTCGCCGGGAGCGGACTCGGCAGCCCACGTCCGAGCGGTCACCGCCGCCGGACTCGCCTACGTGGTCTGCTTCGCGGGAGCCGACCGCCTCGGCCGGTGCGCGCGCGAAGCGTGCGACCGCGCGTTCGTCGACACCTCCAGGAACGGCCGAAGAACGTACTGCTCGCTGCGCTGCGCGAACAACGACGCGGTAGCCCGCCACCGAGCCAAACACCGGTGACGCTCAGCCGGGGTAGCTGCGGAGCAGGGTGGCGAGGTTGGTGAGGTCGTCAGCCAGTTTGCGGCATTCCGCTGCTCCGGCGTCGCGGGTGGGTAGCTCGTAGGCCAGGTTGTCGATGTCCCATTGTGCTTGGCGCAGCACAACAGCCAGTTGGGCCGGGTCGCTCAGTCGACTGCCTATCGTGCTCGCTACTTCTTGCTGAACCGGGCCAGGTGTTCTTTCGTCCATTGCCTCGCTCGTTCCGCCAGGACCTCGCGCGCCCACTCGCGTTCGATGTTGAACGTCCAGGGCAGCGTCCAGTTGTTCGGGTGGTCGATGTCGCCGTGGAAGATCCGAACCGCGCTTTCGCCTTCGTACCAGTGGAAAACGAAGTGCGCGTACATGTAGGCGAGGTAGCGCCCACTGCTGTCCCGGCGCAGCGCGGGCCCCTGGCAGGGCATCGGCACCCGGTAGAAGGTGAAGCTCTTCCGCGACTTACCCCGTCCGAAGGTGACGGTCTCGGCCACCGCATCGGCGGGCAGCTCGGACGGGTCCAGCAACCCCATCAGTCATCAACAATCGTGACCGACCCGGTCCAATCACACCGATCACACCCACGCCCATTGCAATCCCCACACGTATGCGTCGTCGCTGCCATGCTCTGTATCCCTTCAATTCGGCAACCTGGGATTGAAGGGTACGGAGCAACAATGATTGCAATCTAGATAGTTTCTTGAAATTTCTCGAAACCATCCTTGTGTGGATCAGGAGTAGAAACTAGCCGCCATCTTCGGATGTCTCTGGAACGAGATCGTCGATCACGCGCGTGATGACCGCTCGGGCCGCGCGCCCGTAACTCGCGGCTGCCGCCAGAGATTCGAAGATCTCGCTGTACAACTCGATCTCTTGTGGCTGAGCTAGGTTCAGCTCGGCGGAGAACGTCTCGACCATCACCCGGTCGCTGTCGAGTAGCCAAAAGCCGTGAGCAGGAGCGATGGCGTAGGGCGCGTCGAACGCGATAATGCCGAGGCTCACATTGGGCAAACCGCTCAGCGAGATCAGCCGGTCCAACTGACCGAGCATGACTTCGGGCGGGCAAAGCCGGTAGCGCAGGGCCGCTTCGGTGAGCACGAAGTGGAACGTTTTGTCCGGTCGGTAGAGAATCTCTTGCCTTCTGACCCGAGCTCGCACGGCTTCGTCCAGGTCGTTGCGCACTTTGAAGACCGTGATGCTCTGGGTGAAGCGGGCACGGGCATACTCTGCGGTTTGCAGGAGCCCTGGTATGAAAGTTGCCTCGAAAGCCCTGAACAAACGGGTGGCCTCGTCCAGTTCGGAGAGTTCGTTCTGATGCGCCCGCAAGCCACCACTGAGCTGACGTTGCCACTCGGCGTGCTGCGTTTCGAGTGTGCGGAGGGAAGCAAGCAAGGCTTCTGATTCCTGCTCGCTGCCGGTCGATCTCGCCCAGCGGCGAATATCGTCAGCGGTAGGAGTTTGTCGGCCGTTCTCCAGCTTCGAGATCTTCGACGGAGCCCAGGACAACGACTCCGCCAGCTGCCTGCCAGTCAGTCCGGCTTGTTGACGCAGCTCGCGGAGCCGTCTGGCCAACGCCATCCGCGCCTCGTGGACGCTGGTGCTGCCCGATGTTCTACCTGGTCGCAAATTCGTCCCGCCGTACCGCCTTGTGCCAGGCGGCGTCTCGCCAGTAGTTGTGCTGAACGATCACTTCGTGGTCTTCGATGACTTCGCCGCCCACGAAGTTGTCCGAGTCGTCGAAGTGCATCCGGACCAGCTTCCGCGAGTCGAACAGCCAGTAATCGTAGTCGGGCAGATCTGCGGCTTGGTCCCGTGAGAGGTAACGAATGTCCTCGCCCGCAGCATTGGTGAACTGCGCACAGAACACCCCGAACCGGCTGTAGTCCGTCAACGGAACGCTGACGACACGAACGCGGCTGAACCGGCGCCCGTGTGTCGTAGCTTTTCGAATCATCTGCAGCCAGCCCTGGAACCAGCCGAGGTCTACCTCCTCGCCATCGACGAACTGGCGCAGTGCGTCGGTCTCGCTCGGCGAGCGGTACTGGTCTCTTGTTTCGAGTCGGTAGGCTGTGTGCTCGAAAGTTCGGAAGAGTTTGCCGAACTCTTCGCCGATCAGCAGGCTCAGCGGTCTCCCTCCCGTTGGTCGTGCTGGTAGAAGGCCAGCACATCGGCTGGGATCTCGACGATGCCCTCGCCTTCGGGGACCGGCCCCACATCGGCGAGTACTTGCGGATCGGTCACAACCCACCCTTGCGCTATGTAGGTCTTCCGATCAGTGCGGTCTGTCACGAAGAGCGTAGGCGACTGTCCCTCCTGGGACCCAGGATCCTTGCCGAGAAATCTGGCGTGCATCTTGCCTCCAAAGGAGAACATACGAGAACATTTCTTCTACAGAATCCCGCAAGATCGAGGTGCGTTCAAGGGCACGTTTGGAGGAATCCGTGTCGGATGGAACTGGTCGTCAGCAAGCAATCAGCAGTGAGCAGGTGGCATGGCGCAGTCAGCTTCAAGACGGCCACCGGGTTGCGCAGGTTCGCATTGGGGGCCTGGAGCAGCAGGCCTCGGTGATTCGAGGCGTGAGCCTCAACGTGGTTCCGGGCTTGTTGCAGACGGCTGACTACGCTCGCACCGTTTTCGAGGAACAGGCCGATTTGCTCGACGTTCCGCGGGATTTGGATGAGTCGGTTCGGGAGCGGCTTCGGCGGCAGGAAGTGCTTTACAGCCCGGACAAGCGAATCGAGATCCTGATCGCCGAGGTTGCGCTGCTGCATTCGGTTGCGTCTCGTGCGGTCATGGCTGGGCAGGTCGATCGGTTGGGGATGGCGCTTGGGCTGCCCAACGTCCGCGTCGGCCTGCTACCCGTGTCCCGGCAGCTTCCGCACGTCGTGTTGCACGGGTACTGGATCCTCGACGATCAGGTGCTGGTCGAGAACATCACTGCGGAACTCCGCATCACAGATCCCGACCAGGTCGGTATCTATCGGAAGCTGACGGATCAACTGTGGAGCGTCGCCGCCCAAGGCGACGAGGCGCGGGCGATACTGTCGCGGATCGCTGGCACGTTCAGGTGATCATTCCCCGGTGCGTTGGGCGGTGTCGATGACGAAGAACGTGGCGCCCACGACGTCTTGGAGCAGGGCGAGGCGACCATACGGGGAGTCCGACGGTTCGCGCAGCACCTTCCCGCCCAGTTCCAGCGCTTTGCCCGCTGCGGCGTCGGTGTCCTGGTCCGGGTTGACCTGGAAGTACAGCTGCCAGTGCGCGGGCACGTCCTCGGGCAGCGCCGAACTGGTCTCGAAGCGACCCAGGGTCGGCAGGTCGTCGACGTACCAGACCGTGTAGTCGAAACCGTTTCCCGTCTCGCCGATCTGCTCCTGCCGGTAGCCCAGCAGTTCGGCGTAGAACGGATCGGCCGACGAGCCGTCGCGGGTGTGCAGTTCGGCCCAGCAGAGCATGCCCGCGTGGTCGCGGCCGAACGTGCCGTTCGGCGGCGCCTCCCACAGGCCGATGATCGCTCCGGAGGGATCCTCGGCGACCAGGAACGTTTCGTCGGCGGGCGTTTCCGTCGGCGGAACCAGCACTTTCCCGCCGAGTGCGCGGATGCGTTCCACCGCGCGGCGGGCCGAGCCGCACTCCAGGTACAGGGTCCAGGCGGTCGGTACGTCGGTTTCCGGCAGCAGCAGCCCGGCGACCGGTTTGTGCTCCTTCATCGCGATGTTGTAGTCCGGGCGTTGGATCCAGTGCCAACCGAACAGCCCGGCGTAGAAATCCCTGGCGTCGGCGACATCAGGCGTGGCCAGATCCACCCAGGCAGGAGCCCCAACTGCGATCCCCATCGCTCCTCCTCAGTACCTGTCTTCGTACTCGTTTCGCGTTGCGGTGCAGGTGGCGGAACCTCAGAACCCGCGGCGGTGCGAGTTGCCCCGGTCGGCTAAGCGGCTGCGCCGCTTCGAAGAACAAGATCGAAGACTTCGAAGCGCTCTCCGGATACCCCAGGGTGACCGGACCCGCAGTCCGGAAAACCCGCGTGGCCGATCAAGCTGAAACACCCGCCCAGCGACGTTACTGATCGGTGCCTTTTCCGCAATCCGAACGCCCCCGAATGACGCCTTGCTCCGTGACGGCCCGCGTGATCGACTAATAGTGGTCACTCAGGGTGCCGATATGCATGCCAAGGACCCCGATCGAAGCAAGCACCAGGGTTACAGGAGCAGCCATGACCAACCGCGCGGCGAAGCCGGTCACCGCGGGCTTGAGTCGGCTTGCTCAGCTGGACCGCCGCGAGCGAGCCCGCATCATCCGGCAGCTTTGCCACCAGTACCCGGCGTTCCGGTCGTTGCTGCGGCAGGTGACGATCGCGCGTGCGATGGCGTTCGCATCCGGCCTGGTGCTCGCCGTCGCGGTGATGGTCCTGGCGCAAGGCGGGTCCGTGTGGTGGGTGTCCGGCCTGGTGTTCACCGGACTCGCCGGGTTCGGCTACGTCTCGGTGGCGCTCACCGACAGCCGGTTCGACCTGCTGCTGGCGGTGTTGGGCGCGCACCGCACCGACGAGTTGCACGGTCGCCTGGTGACCGAACAGGTCTACGGCGACGACCCGCCGGCCGATCCGTTGGAGCGGACACCGTCGCAAGCGGTCGTGCCGCGTTCGGCCAGCGCGCGGCACACCGACGAAGCGGTCCGCTCACCGGTGCACGCTGATCGATAGCGCGGCCGCGATCTCGTCGCCCACGAAATGGGTTTCCTCGTCCGGCGGCTCCCCGACGCGCACCACCAGTGGCCCGCCGAAGGGTTTGCGCTCCACGATCTCGATCCGCGAGCCCAGCGTCATGCCGTGCTCGGTCAGATAGCGCAGCAGCTCCGAATCGGTGTCCCACACCCGCGCGATGGTGCCGATCGTGCCCGGCTCGACCTGGTCCAGCAGCAGCGTCGCGGGCATTTCCACGGTGCCCTCGGCAGTCGGGATCGGATCGCCGTGCGGATCGTGGGTGGGGTGGCCGAGCTTGGTGGCGATGTGTTCGACCAACTCGTCGGACACCGCGTGCTCCAGCGCGTCGGCCTCCCGGTGCACCTCGTCCCAGCTGTATTCGAGCTCCTCGACCAGGAACAACTCGATGAGCCGGTGTCGGCGCAGCACGTTGTAGGCCAACCGGCGGCCTTCCGGGGTCAGTTCGACGCTGCGGTAGCGGACGTGCGTGACCAGGCCGAGCTGCGCGAGTTTGTTGATCATGCCCGATACCGAGGACGGGCTGAGGCCGAGCCGGTGCGTCAAGGTGGCGTTCGTGACGGGCACGCCCCGTTCGCTCAGCCCGTAGATCGCCCTCAGGTAGTCCTCAACGGACGACGACGGGCGCTCGGCCATACTCGTCATACTTTCACGATACGGGCGGCGACGAGCCGACGGGCGAGCGGCCGTTGATCACCGCGCGGCGGCGCAGCGCACCCGGGATGAGCCCCTGACCTGGCGCACCGAGGTAGACGAGCGCGAACACCGCGGTCTGGCAGACCACGATCATGCCGCCGGTCGAAGTGTCGGCGTGGAAGCTCAAGTAGGTGCCCAGGACGCTGCTGAGCACCGACAGCGCGGCAGCCACCGCGAGCATCCGCGGGAACCGCCGGGTCAGCAGGAAAGCCGTCGCACCGGGCGTGATGAGCATGGCGGTGACCAGGATGACGCCGACGGCCTGCAGCGCCACGACGACCGTCAGCGCCAGCATCGTCAGCAGCAGCGCGCTGATCCGGCGCGGGCTGAGGCCGATCGCGTGCGCGTGCGTGGGGTCGAACGCGTAGAGCGTCAGGTCCCGGCGTTTGAGCAACGCCACGCCCAGCACGATCGCCGCGATCACCAGCACCTGCAGGATGTCGTGGTCGGTGACGCCCAGGACGTTGCCGAACAGGATGTGGTTGAGATCCACCTGGCTCGGGATGCGCGAGACCAGCACCAGGCCGAGCGCGAACAGCCCGGTGAACACCACGCCGATCGCGGTGTCGCCCTTGAGCCGGGTGGTGCTGCGCACCGCGGCGATCAGGCCGACCGCGAGGCTGCCGAACAGGAACGCCCCGATGGAGAACGGCACGGCCAGCACATAAGCCAGCACGACACCGGGCAGCACGGCGTGCGAGACCGCATCGCCGAGCAGCGACCAGCCGATCAGCGTCACCCAGCAGGACAGCACCGCGCAGACCAGCCCGGCCACCAGGCTGACCAGCAGCGCCCGTTGCATGAAGCCGAACTGCAGCGGTTCGACGAGCCACTGGACGATGTCGTTCACCAGTTCTCCTCCGTGCCTGTCGTCGGTGGACTCATCACGGCTCCCCGGCGGTTTCGACGCCGAAGGTGCGGGCCAGGGACTCGGGTGCCAGGACTTCGCCGAGCGGGCCGTGCGCGATCACCCGCTGCTGGAGCAGCACCGCTTCGTCGCACAGCGCCGGGACGCTGGCCAGGTCGTGGGTGGAGATCACCACCGTGCGGCCTTCGGCGCGCAGCGCCCGCAGCAGGTCGCTGATCGTCGCCTCGGACTTCTTGTCCACCCCGGCGAACGGCTCATCGAGGAACAACAGTTGTGCCTGCTGCGCGATGGCCCGAGCGACGAAGGCGCGTTTGCGCTGGCCGCCGGAGAGCGCACCGATCGGATTTCCGGCCAGCTCCGCGAGCCCGACCCGCTCCAGCGCCGCGCGCACCGCGATCTTGTCCGCTTGCCTGGCGCGCCGGGTGAAGCCGAGGTGGCCGTAGCGGCCCATCATGACCACGTCCGCGACGGTGACCGGGAACGTCCAGTCGACCGCTTCGGACTGCGGGACGTAGCACAGCAGGCCGTCCCGGCGGGCCTGCCGCTGGTCGTGGCCGAGCAGCCGGATGTGCCCGGCGTCGGGGCGGACCAGCCCCATCAGCGCCTTGAACAGCGTCGACTTGCCGGAGCCGTTCATCCCGAGCAGTCCGCAGATCCGGGCGGTGCCGATGTCCACCGACACGTCGTCGAGGGCCAGCGTCTCGCCGTAGCGGACGGTGATGCCGTGAGCGCTGATCGCCGGGGTCACCGGGCACCTCCGCGCAGTCCGTCGACGATCGCCTCCGCGTCGTGGCGCAGCAGGTCGAGGTAGGTCGGCACCGGGCCATCCGGTCCGGAAAGCGAGTCGACGTAGAGCTTTTCGCCGAGCCGCGCACCGGTTTCCCGGGCCACCTGCTGCTGCGGTTCGTCGTTGACGGTGGATTCGCAGAACACGGTCGGCACCGCGTTGTCCCGGACGAACCGGGTGGTGGCCTTGATCTGCTGCGGCGTGCCCTCCGCATCGCTGTTGACCGGCCACAGGTAGGCCTCCCGCAGGCCCGCGTCGCGGGCCAGGTAGGAGAAGGCGCCCTCGCAGGTGACCAGCGCGCGGTGCTGCTCGGGCAGTGCCGCGAGCTCGTCGCGCAGGTACTGGTCGATCTCGGTCAGGCGATGCAGGTAGCGCTCGGCGTTGGCGTGGAAGGTCGCGGTGTTGGCCGGGTCGAGCCGGATGAAGGTGTCGCGGATGTTGTTGACGTAGGTCATCGCGGTGCGCGGCGACATCCACGCGTGCGGATTGGCCTTGCCCTGGTATTCGCCGCTGCGGATCGGGATCGGTTCGACGCCCTCGGTCAGCGTCACGTGCTCGGCCTCGCTGCGCTGCACGAACTTGTCGAACCAGCGTTCCAGGCCGAGTCCGTTGTCCAGCACCAAGTCGGCCTTGGCGGCCCTGAGCATGTCGCTGGGGGTGGGTTCGTACTCGTGGATCTCGGTGCCCGGCTTGGTGATCGACTCCACCACGATCTTGTCCCCGGCGATGTTGCGGGCCATGTCGGCGATCACGGTGAAGGTGGTGACGACGCGCTTGCGCCCGTCATCCGGCTCGCTGAACCCGGTGCCGCACGCGGTGCTGAGCACCAGGAACGCCACCACACCGAGAGACATGTTTCGGCAGATTGCGGAGTCGGATTTCGCCATCCCGAAAACTGTACCTGACCTTACGGTGGCCACCAAGGTCGTTTCGGGGCGTGGGACACTGGTCGGCGCTATGTCTGCGACTTCCCTTCCGCTCGTCTTCGACGCCCCGCGCCGTGGCATGCCGCCGCGGCATCTCGCCGACCTCTCCGCCGACGAACGGCGCGCCGCGGTGACCGAGCTGGGGGAGAAGCCGTTTCGCGCCAAGCAGCTCGCGAACCACTACTTCGGTCGGCTCAACGCCGATGTGGCGTCGATGACCGACATCCCGGCGGCCAGTCGCGCGAAGCTCGCCGAGGGCCTGCTGCCGCCGCTGCTCAGCCCGGTTCGGCACCTCGACACCGACAGCGGCACGACCCGCAAGACGCTCTGGCGCGCGCACGACGGCACGCTGCTGGAGAGCGTGCTGATGCGCTACCCGGACCGCGCCACGGTCTGCATTTCCAGCCAAGCCGGGTGCGGGATGGCCTGCCCGTTCTGCGCCACCGGGCAGGGCGGGCTGCAGCGCAACCTGTCGACCGCCGAGATCGTCGACCAGGTGCGGTCGGCGGCGGCGATGATGCGCGACGGGGAGATCCCCGGCGGGACCGGTCGGCTGTCCAACGTCGTGTTCATGGGCATGGGCGAGCCGCTGGCCAACTACCGGCGGGTGATCAACGCGGTGCACCGGATCTGCGATCCGGCCCCGGACGGGCTTGGCCTTTCGCAGCGGTCGGTCACCGTGTCGACGGTCGGGCTGGTGCCCGCGATCAAGAAGATGACCGCGGAGAACCTGCACGTCACGTTGGCGGTGTCGCTGCACACCCCGGACGACGAACTGCGCGACACGCTGGTGCCGGTGAACAACCGCTGGAAGGTAGCCGAGGTGCTGGAAGCGGCCCGCGGCTACGCCGACCACACCGGGCGACGGGTGTCGATCGAGTACGCGCTGATCCGCGACATCAACGACCAGCCGTGGCGCGCGGATCTGCTCGGCAAGCTGCTGCACCGCCACCTCGGCCAGTTCGCGCACGTCAACCTGATCCCGCTGAACCCCACGCCGGGCAGCAAGTGGGACGCCAGCCCGAAGCCCGTGCAGCGCGAGTTCGTCCGCCGGGTCAACGAATCGGGCGTGCCCTGCACGGTCCGCGACACCCGGGGCCAGGAAATCGCCGCGGCCTGCGGCCAACTCGCCGCCGAAGGCTGATTTTTTCGAGGTGAGGGGCACCTGTGACCCAGTTACTTGGTCACGGGTGCCCCTCACTCTTCACCCATCGGGATTGCGCGGCGCCATCCGTGAACGCAATGAACAAAACGGTGACCGGTGGCCCCGGCTGGCCCATGATCGTTGCACCCGAGAAGTGATCGAGCTGGGAGGCAACGGTGCCTTACCGTGCAATTCGTGGGTTCGCCCACCGCACTACCCGACCGGTCCGGAAAAGACGGTTCGCGGCAGTGCTCGCTGCGGTCGGCGCCGCCACGGCGCTGGGCGCAGTGCCAGCGCAGGCTCAACCGGCTCAGGTGATCGACCATCCGATCCCCTCCGCCGGTTGCTCGCGGTCCGCACCGGTAGCGCCGGGCACGTCGGAAACGCGCACGATCGTCTCCGGCGGGGCGACCCGCAGCTACCTGGTGCACGTGCCGCAGGACTACCGCTGGGTCAAGCCGACTTCGCTGGTGCTGTCCTTCCACGGGCACGGACGGACGTCGGAGTACCAGGACGAGCTGTCCGGGTTCTCCGCCACCGACGCCATTGCCGTGTACCCGCTGGGACTCGTCGGCACGGACGGCGAAACGGCCTGGCAGGGCGCGCCGTACTCGGCGTCGGCCGACGACGTGCTGTTCACCAGCGACCTGCTCAACGAGTTGCAGCGGGACTTCTGCGTCGACCCCACGCGGATCTACGCGGCCGGGAAGTCCAACGGCGGCGGTTTCACCGGGGTGCTGGCTTGCCAGCTCAGCGGCCGGATCGCCGCGTTCGCACCGGTGTCCGGTGCCTTCTACCCCGAGGGCGGTGCGTGCGAGCCGCGGCGGTCGGCTCCGATCCTGAACTTCCACGGGACAGCGGACACCACGATCCCCTACGACGGAAATCCGGAGAAGGGCTTGCCGCCGCTTCCGGACTGGATGTCGGGCTGGGCGGACCGCAACGGCTGCGCCGACCGCCCGGTGGTCCGCGACGAGGACAACGGTGTGCAGGTCAGCCGATGGCTCGGGTGCGACCGGGGCGGCGACGTGGTGCATTACCGGATCGACGGGCTCGGGCACGACTGGCCGAGCACCCAGCCGAATCCGGACTCGGATCAACCGGCGGTCCTCGACGCGACGCCGATCATCATGAAGTTCTTCGCCCAGCACCGTCTTCGCTGAGCGGAGGACCGGATCGAAGTCGTCCCCCCGAAGTGACTTCGATCCGAGCGCGGGTCGGTACGCGCCGGTTAACCCCCGGACGGCGCGTACCGACCGAGCGCTTCTCGGCCGATTTCCGGGCAGTGGCGGCGTTCGCGGCCACTAGCGGAGAAGTTGGACGGGAACCCGCACGTTGATGTCCCGCCACGCCTTGTCGGCGGTCATGACCGGCACGTCAAGCCGCAGCGCCAGTGCGAGGCACGCCTGATCTCCCAGTGCGAGGCACGCCTCATCTCCGAGCGATAATCCGCGCGGCCACAATTCCCCAGCGCACAGCGCGTCATCCGCCGTTAGCTGTACTGGGCCACCAGGAGGGCGGCCACCGGACGGTGCCTGTCTTTCGTGGGCACCGCTCGGTGGCCGCACGCTTACACACCGATGGTGAAGCCGAACTCCGCTTCCATAAGCCTGAAGGCGACGTCCCACGACTTCCACTCGGTGTTGGCGTGCATGGCGAAGGCGTGCTTGCCGTCGAGGGTGCCCGCCGCGAAGAAAAAGTGTCCCCAGAAGCTACCGCCCAAGCCGCGCAGCGTCCGGCCGCCCATGGCCTCCTTGTCGAACTCGATAATGCCGAGGCCGTATCGGGCGTGCGGCATCCAGTAATCAGGGGTGGATACCGTGGTCCACATCTCGCGGTGCTGGGCCGACGGCAGCAGATTGCCGCTCGCCATCGCATTGACGAACCGGATCATGTCGCCGGTGGTGGAGACGACGTTACCGGCTGACCAACTCCACGAGGTGTTGAACTCGGTGACATCGAGCGGCGCGAGTCCGGGCTCCTCGATCATCGATTCCCAGTTCTCCGCGGTGACCGCCGCCACGTCGGTGCCGTCCTTGTAGAACAGGTTGGAGTATGCGCGCGGGTGCGGATCGGGGTATCCGGCGTCCTGGGAGGGGCGCACAAAGGTGTTGGTCAGGCCGAGTGGCCTGATGACCCTGCGTTCGACCTCCTCGGCATAGCTGTTGCCGGTGACCTTCTCGATGATCGCCCCGGCGATGTAGAAGCCGCCGTTGGAGTACTCGAAGCGTTCGCCGGGCTCCGCGACCGGCGGCTGGGAGACCGCCAGTTTGAGCAGGTCTTCCGTGGTGACCTCGTCGCCGCGATGCTTGACGAACTCGGCGCGGGTGGCATACCGCTGGGCCAGCTCCGGCGCCAAGCCGGTGGAGAACAGACCACTGGTGTTGCTGAGCAGATGCCTGATGGTGATCTTGTTGCCGTCATAGCCGTTGACGTCCAGCACACCCGGTAGCCACTTGTTCACCGTGTCGTCGAGGCTCAGCTTGCCCTCGGCCTCCAGGGCCAGGATCGCAGCGGCGGTGAATGTCTTGCCGCTGCTGCCGGTGTGCACGTACTCCCCCGGCCGGCGGCGGCCACCGGTTTTGACGTCGGCCACGCCGGCGGTGCCGAACCAGGTCCGATCCCCGTCCCTGGCCTCGACGACGATGCCGGGGATGCCGACCTCGGCCACCGCCCAGTCGAGCACCTGCTGCATTTTCTCCTGCGCTGCCATTGCCTTGCCTTTCGGACGTTTTTCCGTACGCCCGCCACGTTGTCCGGCGGCGCTGACAGGCGTCTTAGATCGCTCTTACGGCCGCCCCCAGTTCGGTTATCAGGACGCTGATCGGTAATTCCTGCCACGTAGCCTTATGACCATGCGGATTGAGGTGCTGGGACCGGTCCGGGCCTATGCCGACAACGGCGCGCCCATCGACATCGGCGGCACCAGGGTTCGCGCGCTCCTGGCCAGACTGGCACTGGCCGGGGGCGAAGTGGTGTCGGTCGATTCGCTTCTCGGCGGCCTGTGGGAGGGACACTCGCCCGGTGACAACGTCAACGCGTTGCATGCACTGGTACATCGACTGCGCAGAGCCCTGGGCGGGCCGGGCTCGTGGAGACGACGGCCAGCGGGTACCGCTTGCGAATAAGCCCCGAGCACATCGACGCTCGGGCGAGGTCATCTATCTGCTGAATTCTCTGGTCGACAAGTCCATTGTGGAACGCGCTGGCGACGGGTACCGGATGCTGGAAACCATCCGAACCCACACGGCGGACAAACTCCGGCTCGCGGGGGAAGACAAAACCGTTCTGCACAGGCTCATCCGGCACTTCGCCGACCTGGCCGAGGAACACGAGCCGCTGCTGCGCTCGGACAAGCAGATCGAGTCGGTGCGGCTGTTCGAGGCCGAGTACGACAACCTGATGTTCGCCCTGCAAACGACCATCGACGGCGGCGACGCCGAGGCGGCGGCCCGGATCCTCGGTCCGCTGTACTGGTACTGGGTCATGCTCCGCTACGACGGTCGAGGCGATGCCTACGTGGCCAGGGTCCTGGAGTTCGGCGATGCGCTGCCCGCGGCTGCCCGGGCCGCGTTCACCGCGATCCACCTGGCGGGCGAAGGCGACGGGCCGATCACCGACCCCGAGCGGCTGCGTGCGCTCATCGACGACTGCGCGCGCACGGGCGCGCTGCGGCGTTATCCGATGCTGCTGCTGATAGTGCTGACGATGGCGGCGATGCTCGGGCTCGATGAGCTGGTCGATCGCGAGATCGCCCGGGTACGAAGCGGCAAGGACCGCTGGGCGATCGCCTGCACCTTTGTCGTCGAAGCCCTGCGGGGTGGCGAGCGGGGCGACCTGGCGGGCGCCGCGACCGCGATGGCAGCGGCGTTGCACGCGTTCGAGGAGGCAGGCGACCGATCGTGGACGGCCAAGACGCTGTACAGCATGGCACGTATCCACGCCATCGGCGGTGAGCACGACGAGGCGATCGGCGCCTACGCGCGCAGCATCGCGATCGCCACCGAACTCGGCTCGCAGGACGCGGTCTCAATCCGGCTCGGGCTCGCCACCGAGCGCATGCGCGGCGGCGACCTGAACAGCGCACGGCACGACATCGAAACCGCCGAACGAGCGGCCTGGGAGCGCGGTCAGCCCATGCTGGAGATCGAGGTCCTGGGCAGCCTGGCCGAGCTGCACCGCCGCTCCGGCGACATCGAACGCTCCGATCAAGAACTCGACCGGATGGAGACGCTCGCCCGCGAGTTGCCGCTCCCGCCCGAGACACCACAGAACCTGATGGTCCCCGCCAGGATGGCCAACCTCCTCACCGAAGGGGACGCCGCACGCGCACGCGAGCTGCTGCCCCGCACCATCCAAGCAGCGCAGGCGCACATGGACGTCCCATCGGCCGCCCAGCTCCTGTCCCTGGAGGGCGACCCGGCCGGCGCGGCCACCGCGCTCGGGGTGAGCCAGGCCATCCGTGGCACCTTCGACGACGGCGACGTCGAACTACGCTCGCTCGTGGCGGCTCTCGTGGACCGGCTCGGCCATTCCGAATACCACCGGGTCTACCACCGAGGTGCCGTCATGACACCGCAAGAGGCCACCGACCAGCTGACGAAGCTGCGCCTATAAGGCCCTGACGAGGCGAGTCCGGCCGGTCACGGTCGGGCCGTGGTCGGCTTGCGGAACTGCTCGATCATGGCCGCGTAGCTGTCGCCGCCGCGGCCGTCGGCCACCGCCCGGTCGGTCAGTGTCTTGACGAACTTGGGTAGTTCCACATTGATACCGAGGGACTCGCTTTCCTGGATGAGGTGCTTCATTCCCGCCAGGTGGGTGTTGATGGTGGAATCGACGGCCGGGTATTTGCCGGCGTCGATTTGCTCCGCATAGGCGGAAATCCATTCGATCATGGACCCGATTCCCTGCTTCATGAATTGGGCGAGCGTTGCGGCGTCCACCTGTGCCGTCCCGAGCAGGGCGGTGCCGTGCAGGAATCCATTCAGGACGCTCCACATGACGCTCAGCATCGCCAGGTCGTACAGCGAGGACAATCCATGATCGACGCCTAGGTAGGTGGTGCCCGCGCCGAGGCTCTGCAGGGTTGACTCGTGCGTGTCGAAGGCCGGCCGCGGCCCGCTGTAGAGGAGAACGGCGTCGGCGGTGCCGATCCCCTGGGGAAAGGCCAAGATCACGCCGTCGAGATAGGTGGCGCCCTGCAGTGTCGCCCAATCGGCGGTCTCGCGGGCCTGCTTCGAGGTGCCCGAGGTCAGGTTCACCAGGACCCGTCCCGCGAGTACGTCCCCCAGCGGGTCGAGGAGTTCGCGCGCAGCCTGGTAATCGGCTACGCAGATGACCACCAGCGGGCTCGCCGCGGCGGCGGCGCGGGCCGAGGCCGCCAGGATCGCGCCGCGGGCGACGAGCTGTTCGGCCTTGGCTGCCGACCGGTTCCACACGGTTGTGGGGTGTCCGTCTGCCAGGAACGCTCTGGCCAGCGCTTGGCCCATCCGTCCCAGGCCGATGACCGTCACCGGAGCGTGGCCGGCGTCGGAGTAGGGCATTGGTTGCTCCCGTTCAGTTCGCTCTGCGGTTCATGACCGAAGGGCTCGGTCATGGGTATTCCTCGGCGTGCTTGGCCGCGTCGTCGATCTCGCCGATGAACAACCGGCAGTACCTGTCCGATGCCAAGAAACGCTGCCACTCGACTACCGGCATCGGCCGCCTGCGGCGACGAGAATTCGACACTCGGCGCGGGAAACCGGCGCCGTCTGGCGGTGACCGCCATCGAGTCGCGTGTCCTTGTCGACTACGTGTGGTCAGGGGCGTGGTCCGAGGAACAGGCCGCCGCTTGCGTCGATGACTTGACCGGTGATCCAGCGCGCCTCGTCGGAGGCGAGGAATGCGACTACGTCGGCGACGTCGTCGGGGCCACCCAGCCGACCGAGCGCCGTTCCCTTGGCGATGAATTCGGCCTGGCCCGGCGCATCGAACGACGATCCGTTGGTCGCCGTCTGAGTGGCGCCGGGAGCGACCGCGTTCACCGTGATTCCCCGGCCCCCGAGCTCGTTGGCCAGGGTCATGCTCATCGTCTCGACCGCGCCCTTCGTCATAGCGAAGGACGTCTGGTGAGGGAGGGCGCTCCGGGCCGCCACGGACGAGATCGTGATGATTCGGCCACCGTCGCGGAGCAATGGCAATGCTCGCTGGATGATGAAGTACGGCGCTCGCACGTTCACCGCGAAGAGGTGGTCGAATTCCGTCCGTGTCGTGACTCCGATCGGGCCGGCGGGCACCGCCGCCGCGTTGTTGACGAGGATGTCGAGTGGCCGCCCGGCCAGGCCGGCCTCGACTCCCGCGAAGAGCGTCTCGACGTCGTCATCCACGCCCAGCTCCGCCCCGACGGCGAGCGCGGTTCCGCCGGTTCGTTCGATCTCGTCGACCGTCGCCGTCGCACCGTCCTTGTCCCTGCCGTAATGCACGATGACCACTGCGCCCTTCGCCGCCATCCGGGCCGCGATCTCCTGCCCGATGCCGCGCGATGCTCCGGTTACGAGAGCCGTCCTGCCGGTCAGATCGTTCATGCTCATCCATCCCATCCTGTTAGTTACTACCAATCTGGTAGACACTATCACGATGGTATCGTCTACCACATGCCCGACCGGCACTCAACATTGCGAGCACAACGGCGAGCCGAGACCCAGCGCATGATTCAAGCGCACGCGGTACGGCTGTTCACCGAGCGCGGATACGACGCCACGACCGTGACCGACGTCGCCGAAGCCGCGGGCGTGTCACCCATGACCCTGTACCGGCACTTCCCCACCAAGGAAGACCTCGTACTCATCGACCAGGACCAACGACTCGCCGCCGAACGGATCGCCGCCTCGTCCGCCGCACAACCCCTGGTCCGCCGCATCGGCAACGCGCTCATCGACTCCGCCACGACACTGACCGGTGACCGCCACGGAGGCGATCTGACGGCGAACGAGCAGTTCCTGCTGGCCCGCCTCCAGCTCATGACCTCGACACCAGCCCTGCGGGCCAAACACCTGGACAACCACTACGTCCTTCAGCAGACGATCGTCGACGCCCTCGGCGGCGATGCCACCGATCCCGATACGGCCTTCCGCGTCCAAGCTGCGGCCAGCGCCTGCCTGGCCGCCCTGCACACCGCATTGGTGCGCTGGGCCGAGGACGACGGACGGACCGAACTGCCCGACCTGATCGCGAAGGCACTCGCCGCCGCCTTCGGCGACGACATCGTCTCAATCTCTTAGCGGTACCAACGCCGTCAGTCCCCGTCCACCTGCAGCCACAGCGTCTCGTCCCGGCCGACCTCGCCACGCGCCCACCCTGACGGTCGTCGGCCGTCCGGCAGCACCAGGTGCTCCCGTCCCTGCTCGACCAGGCCCGACCACATGGCGTCGTGTCCGGATATCTGGCGGGCTGCCCGCGGACTGGTGGCTCAGCCGGGGCGCTCGTGGATGGCCCCTTCGAGGACGGTCAGGCCCTCGTCCAGGACCGGGTGCTCGATGACCAGCGGCGGCTGTCCGTGTTCGAACACTGGACGATCTGGTTAACTCGCAAGTCGGGTTTCGACACAGTGTCAGGAGGTGCTCGGTGCCGTTGACGTTGCGCGACTTGGTCGCGGACGCCGCGCTGGGGCTCCTCGTGCGGGCCGGTGCGCAGGCGCTCGACCAGCCCGTCTCCTGGGTGCACACCAGTGAACTGGCGGATCCGACGCCGTTCCTGGAAGGCGGCGAACTGCTGCTGACCACCGGCCTGACCCTGCGTGCCGAGGACTGCGCGGGACTCGTCGAACGGCTCACCGCGGTCGGGGCCGCCGGGCTCGGATTCGGTGTCGGGTTGAGCCACCGGCGGATTCCGCCCGAGCTCGTCGAGGCCGCCGAACGGGCCGCGCTGCCGCTGCTCGAAGTGCCTCGACCGACCCCGTTCATCGCCATCAGCAAGGCGGTTTCGCGCGCCCTCGCCGCCGACGAGTACGCGAGCCTGCGCCGAACCAGCCGGGCTCAGCACGAACTCGCGCAGGCGGCGGGCACCACGAACGGGGTGGCCGCCTTGGTGCGCAAGCTCGCACGGCTGCTGGACGTCTGGGTGCTGCTGCTCGACGCGGGCGGTCGGCTGCTGCACAGCGCACCCGCCGCCGCCAGTGCCCGGCTGGGGCAATTCGAGTCCCAAGTGGACAAGATGCGGGCGAAGCGGGGCCTTGCCGCGGCCGGATTCTCGCTCGGTGACCAGGAAGTGAGCATCCAGGCGCTGGGCGGCCGGGCCCGCGGATTCCTGGTCGTCGGTCGCAGCGGGCCGTTCGCCACCACCGACCACCACGTGATCAACTCGGCGGCCTCGCTGCTCACCCTGGCCCTGGAGCAGGTCGAGGCGCTCGGCGCCGCCCGGCGACGGCTGCGGTCGGGGTTCCTGGAGCTGATGCTGCGCGGCGCCCCGGTGCAGGACGCGCTCGGCGACCTGCACGCCGAGCTGCCGCCCGAGCCGTTCCGGGTGGTGGTGCTGGCCGGTGCTCGCGACCGCGACGAGCTGCTGTCCCGGCTCGCGGCGGATACCCCGAGCGCCCCCGTTTACCTGGCCGAACACGGCGACGTCGTGGTGGGTCTCGTCGGCGACGGCGGGCTGGGCTGGCTCACCGGCCATTCCGGCCTGGCCATCGGGGTGTCCGAACCGGGCGGGCTGGCCGGGCTCGCCGAAGGCCTGCGGCAGGCGGAGCAGGCGGCGCGCGCGGCAAAGCGCGGCGACACCGTTGTGCACTTCCGCGACCTCGCCGGGTACGGGCTGCTGAACCTGGTTCCCGGCGATGATGCGCGGGCGTTCGCCGAGGCCGTTCTCGCGCCGCTGCGCGGAAAGGACGCGCTAGTCGAGTCGTTGCAGACCTGGTTGGCGCACCACGGGCAGTGGGATCCGGCGGCGAGCCGGTTGGGCGTGCACCGGCACACCTTGCGGAACCGGGTGCGCAAGGTGGAAGAGCTGCTCGGACGCAGCCTCGACCAGCCCGGCGTGCGAGCGGAACTGTGGCTGGCGTTGCAGGCCCTCGATCGGCCCGGCGAGTGACGGAGGTGGCGCGGTGCTCGTCGAAGATCTGCTGAACCGGCCGGAACTCGCGCTGCAGGTGCGGGTGCGAGGTCGGGTGGACCGGCCGATCCGCTGGGTGCACACCATCGAGATCCAGGCGCCCGGCCGATTCCTGCGCGGCGGCGAGATCGTGCTCACCGCCGGGGTGTGGCGCACCGCGGGGATCAGCGCGGCGGCGTTCATCGACGATCTGGTCGCCGCCGATGTGGCAGCGGTCGGATTCGGCTTGGTACCACCGGAAACGCGGGTTCCGGAGGAGTTCGTGGACGCGGCGCGCCAGCACGGCCTGACCTGCTTCGTGGTGCCGGTCGAGGTGGCGTTCCTGCAGATCGTGGAGGCCTTCGTCAACACCAAGCGGGCGGAGTGGGAGCGCCCGCTGCGTCGGCACCTCGCGCAGCACGACGCGATCGTCGCGGCGCTGCGGGTGAATCGCGGCGTCGAAACCGTGTTGGACACGCTGGCCAAGCAGCTCGGCGAGCCCGTGGCGGTGCGCGTCGCCGGTGGCCCGGTGGCGGGTGTCGCGCCGCGGCCGAACCATCCGCTTCCGCTGGTGGGCGAAGGACTGGCCGAAGCGGAACTGCTGCTGCCCCGCCCGCTGGCGGAACTCGACGTGGAGCAGCACGCGGCCGTGGTGCAGGCGATGCCGTTCATCGCATTGGAGATCGAGCGCACCCGGGCGGTGCGGGCGACGGAACTGCGCTACGCGTGGGAACTCTTCGAATGGGTCCACAGTGGAGTCCTCGGCATCGAGACGGTGCGCACCAGGCTGCACTCGCTGGGCCTGCCGCCGGACGGGCCGCTAGCCGCCGTCGTGCTGCGCACGTCCAGCCCCGGCGCGGACTCCGTGCGGTTGGGCGACCTGCTGGGCACCGACGGTGTCGTGGCGCAGCACGGCAGCGAGGTCGTCGCGTTCGCGCGGGTGCGGGACACGACCGTGGACCTCGCGCGGCGGATCCACGACGCGCTGTCCAGCGCGGTGGTGCACATCGGCGTCGGGCAGCCGGGCACGGCCGCCGAGCTGCGCGTGAGCCTGCTGCAGGCGAGGCACGCCGCCGAGGCGGTGTCGTCGCGGTCGGCGAGCGGTTGGATGACGCACGAGCAGCTGAGCAGCCCGGCCCTGTTGCTTTCCGCGCAGGATCCGGAATTGCTGGCGGCCACGTCGCGGGCCCTGCTGGGACCGGTGCTCGACCACGACGAACGGCGCGGTAGCGACCTGCTGCCGTCCCTGGCGGTGTTCCTCGACGCGGGTGGCCGCTGGCAGGAGGCCGCGCAGCGCCTCCACGTGCACATCAACACCCTGCGGCACCGGATGAGCCGCGTCGAGGACCTCACCGGCCGCAGCCTGTCCAGCACCCCGGACCGCGTCGACCTCTACCTCGCCCTCCGCGCCCTCCGCCAACCCTGATCGCTGCCGCGAAGCGGAACTCGCAGTGCCTCGAACTACTTCGGTGTGCGGCTGCGGGCAGCGGCGATTTCGCGCGAAATCGGCGCTCCCCGCAGCGTTCGGGGCCCAGCGGGCCGCTTCGAGGACAGGGTCCTGGGGAAGACCTGACAGCCGCCGGGTGATCGTCCTGCGGCGTTGTGCGATCGTCCAACGGCGGTGGGGGACTTCGGAGGATCGGTGACTACCTCCGGCTGGTGACCGTGACCACTCTTTGTCGGTGCCGCGGAACTCCCCTTCCGCTCCCCGCCAAGGAGGTCGACGAATGACCCCGGATCCGTCCCCGACCGCGCGCGTCGGCATCGAGGCGCACGGCGTCGACACGATCCCCGACGCCGACCGCACCGGCCGGCCGCGTGATGTCGTCGGCATCCTGCTCGGCTCGAACATGTGCCTCGGCGTGGCAATCTTCGGCTGGCTGCCCGCCTCGTTCGGGCTGGAGTTCTGGCCAGCCGTCACCTCGATGACCGCCGGGACCCTGCTGGGCACCGTGCTGGTCGCGCCGCTGGCCCTGGTGTCGCTGAAGACCGGCACGAACCTGTCCACCAGCAGTGGCGGCCACTTCGGCGTGCGGGGTCGACTGATCGGATCGGTGATCGGCCTGCTGCTCTCGCTGGGCTACGCCGCGCTGACGGTGTGGACGGGTGGGGCGGCGGTGGTCGGCCCGCTGCACCTGCTGTTCGGGCTGCCCGACGGCGGCGTCAGCTACAGCATCACCTACGCGCTGCTGGCGGTGCTCTCGGTGCTGGTCGCGATCTTCGGTTACCACCTGCTGACCCGGCTGAGCAAATGGGTGGCGCTGGGCACCGTGGTGCTCATGGCGGCGGGCGTGATCGGCTTCGCGGGCCAGTTCCAGACCGCGCCGGTCACCGATGCGGGCTACCTGCTCGGGGACTTCTGGACGACGTGGGCGCTGTCCACGGTGGCGGCCGGGCTCAGCGGGCCGATCGCGTTCATCACGCTGCTCGGCGACTACAGCCGCTACGTCTCGCCGCGCCGGTACTCGTCCTGGAAGTCCGCGCTGTACAAGGGGCCGCTGCTGGCGCTCACCGGCGGGATCGACCTGAGCTTCCTGCTCGCCGCGGCCGTCACCACCGTCGTCTACCTGCTGCTGAACATCGGCAGTCCGCAGCCGATGCCGCGCGAAACCGACGTTCGGATCGCCGCGAACGTCTGAACCGCTACTGATCGAGGAAGTGCACGAAATGGATCGTTACGACGTCGTCGTCATCGGAGCGGGCTTCGCCGGGCTGACCGCCGCGCGCGAGCTGCGGGAGGCCGGCAAGAATGTGCTGATCCTGGAGGCCCGCGACCGGATCGGGGGCTCCACCTGGTACCAGCCGGACGGCTTCGACGGCTTCGGGCTGGAGATGGGCGGCACCTGGATCGTTCCGCAGCAGACGCACGTCTGGGCGGAGGTGCGGCGCTACGGCGTTGCGATCAAGGACAGCGAAATGCCCAGCCGGATGACCTGGTCCGACCGCGGCGAGGTGCTGGAGAGCCTGCTGCCCGTGGCACCGCACGAGTACGAGCAGTTGGAGCACGCGGTCCGGTCGCTGATCGAGGCGGCTTCCCGGTTCGACCCGCTGCGCCCGCTGTCCGAGCAGGACGTCGCCGACCTCGACGTGCCGATCGGCCGGTGGGCCGAGGACGTCGGGCTGACCGGCAACGCCAAGGAACTGATGATCTCCTGGTTCTGCGGCTGCGCGAACGCCGATGCGGAGACCGGCTCGGCGCTGGACGTGATCCGCTGGTGCTCCTCGATGGACAGCTCGCTGTGGGGCATGGTGCAGGCCAGCGTGCTGGGCTTCACCTTCGTGGGCGGCACCGCGTCGCTGGCGCGGGCGATCCTGGCCGACGGTGGCGCCGAGCTGCGGCTGTCCAGCCCGGTGCGCGGCATCGACGCCGACGAAAAAGGCGTCACGGTGGCCTACGACGGCGGGGTGGTGCGCGGCGACCGGGTGCTGATGACCACTCCGGTCGGGGTCTGGCAGGACATCGAGTTCACCCCGGCGCTGCCCGCGGACAAACTCGCGATGTCGCGGGAGAACCACGCCGGGCAGGGTCAGAAGGTCTGGGCGTTGGCCCGCGACGTACCGGCGGACATCAGCGGTTTCGGCTGGGGCACCAGCTTCGACTACGTCGGCGCGATGGAGACCACCGAGCGCGGTGTGGTGCTGGTCTGCTTCGCCCCGGAACACGATCGGGTCGACGCCGGGGACCTCGTCGACGTGCAGCGCGCGGTCCGCGAATTCGCCCCGCGAGCCGAGGTCCTCGACGCCCGATCGCACGACTGGGTGCACGACGAGTTCTCCAAGGGCACCTGGGCGACGTTCCGCGCCGGGCAGTTCGCCAAGTACGAGCTGTGCGTGGGGCGTCCCGAAGGCCGGGTGCACTTCGGCGGCTCGCACACCGCGCGCCGCTGGCGGACCTTCATCGACGGCGCGATCGAATCCGGCAAGCGCGCCGCGGCGGAGATCCTGGCCGCGGCGAAGGAGTCGTGAGTGCGAACCGGAGTTCGCACTCACGAGCAGAAGGGGAGGACACCATGAACGACCCGATCGGCCCGGTGGACGGCACGCGGGTGCCGCGCTACGCCGGGGACACCACGTTCGCCCGCCTGCCCCGGCTGGCCGACGTGTCCGATGCGGACGTGCTGATCTGGGGCGTGCCGTTCGACACCGGCGTCAGCTACCGGCCCGGCGCGCGCTTCGGCCCCAACCACGTCCGGCAGAGCTCGCGGCTGCTGCGGCCCTACAACCCCGCCAACGACACCGAACCCTTCGCGCTGCGGCAGGTCGCCGACGCCGGGGACCTCGGGGTGAACCCGTTCGACATCAGGGAGGCCATCGACAGCATCGAGGTCGGTGCGCGGGAGCTGTCCGGAACCCGGCGCACGCTGATCACCATCGGCGGCGACCACACCATCGCGCTGCCGCTGCTGCGGGTGCAGCACGAGCGGCACGGGCCGATCGCGGTGCTGCACTTCGACGCCCACCTGGACACCTGGGACACCTACTTCGGCGCGCCCTACACGCACGGCACCCCGTTCCGGCGCGCGGCCGAGGAAGGACTGATCGACTTCGAGCACTCCATGCACGTCGGTCTGCGCGGCCCGCTGTACTCGAAGCTGGACCTCGACGAAAGTGAGCGCGCCGGGTTCGCCGCGGTGCACTGCCGCGACTTCGCCCGCACGCCGCTGGACACCATCATCGAGCGCATCCGCGCCCGGCTCGGATCGCGACCGGTCTACCTGTCCATCGACATCGACGTGCTCGACCCGGCCTTCGCGCCGGGCACCGGAACACCCGAGGCGGGCGGCCTGTCCAGTCGCGAACTGCTCGAAGTGGTGCGGGGCCTGACCGACCTGAACGTGGTCGGCGCCGATCTGGTGGAGGTGTCCCCGGCCTACGACCACGCCGAGATCACCGGAATCGCGGCCGCGCACGTGATCTACGACCTGCTGTGCGTCCTGCCCGGAGGACGCTGATGCGCCAGGTCCGCAACATCATCGACGGTCGGCCGGTGGACGCGGACAGCCGCCGCACCACCGACCTGATCGATCCCTGCACCGGCAAGGTGTTGGGCACCGCGCCGCTTTCGTCCACCGCGGATGTCGAGGCGGCGTACGACTCGGCGCGGCGAGCCTTCGAGCACGCGCAGGTGCTCACCGGCGGCGATCGGGTCGGCGAGGACGGGTACTTCTTCGCGCCGACGGTGCTCGGTGGGGTGGAGCAGCACGACGAGGTCGTGCAGGAGGAGATCTTCGGGCCGGTGCTCACCGTGCAGGCCTTCGGAGCCGAGCCGGAAGCGCTGAGCATGGCGGGCGGCGTCGACTACGGCTTGGCGGCCAGCGTGTGGACGCGCGATCACGCGCGGGCGCAGCGCCTCGTCACCGAGCTCGACTTCGGCTGCGTCTGGGTGAACACGCACCTGGTGCTGGTCGCGGAGATGCCGCACGGCGGTTTCAAGCAGTCCGGCTGCGGCAAGGACCTCTCCCGCTACGGCTTCGAGGACTACACCCGCATCAAACACGTCATGCACAACCTCACCTGACCCCACCCGCCCGCGTGATCCTTTCGAGGTGAGGGGCACCTGTGACCCAGTTACTTGGTCACAGGTGCCCCTCACCCATCACACTTCCGCGTGAGCGACGGCACGAGTCGATCAGGAGTGAGCCATGCCCAGGCTGGGTGGAATGTACGGTCCGGACGTCACCTACCTCGGCGTGGACCGCGCCGACCTCGACGACGAAGCCACCATCGCGGGCGCCGACGTGGTGATCATCGGCGCACCGTTCGACGGCGGCACCTCGCACCGCTCGGGCTGCCGGATGGGGCCGCAGGCCATCCGCACCACCGACTACCTGCCGCACGACGGCTCGCGCCCGCACCTGGCGCTGCGCGTCGATCCGCTGCGGGAACTGCGGATCGTCGATGCCGGGGACGTCGAGATGCCCGCTGGCAACACCGAGGTTTCGTTGCGGCGCCTGGAATCGGCGGTGACCGAGGTGGCCGCGGCCGGGGCGATCCCGGTCATCCTCGGCGGCGATCACACCATCGCCTTCGCGGACATCACCGGAGTGGCCCGCCACCACGGTTGGGGCCGGGTCTCGGTCATCCACTTCGACGCGCACGCCGACACCGGCGACATCATCCACGGCGAGCTCTACGGCCACGGCACGCCGATGCGGCGGTTGCTGGAGTCCGGCGCCTGCCGGGGCGACCGGTTCCTGCAGATCGGCCTGCGGGGCTACTGGCCGGAGCCCGAGACGCTGCGCTGGATGGCGCAGCAGGGGATGCGGTCGTTCGAGATGACCGAGGTCGTCGCGCGCGGGCTCGACGAGGTGCTCACCGAGGCGTCCCGGATCGCGCTCGACGATTGCGACGGCGTGTTCCTGTCGGTGGACGTCGACGTGGTCGACCCGGGCATGGCACCGGGCACCGGCACTCCCGAACCCGGCGGCTTCAGCTCCCGCCAACTGCTCGACGCGGTACGACGCCTCTGCCTGGAATTGCCGGTCGTCGGCCTGGACGTGGTGGAAGTCGCCCCGCCGTACGACCACGCCGACATCACCGCAGCCCTCGGCAACCGAGTCGTCCTGGAAGCCCTCTCCGCGATAACCGCCCGCCGCAAGGGAATGCCGTACGACCCGACCCGCCCACTGCTCGACGGCCGCTGAACCTCATCCCCAAACCACCGGGCGTGCCCAACGTCGCGAGAAATCGACCAGCGTCGGCGCGCTTGACCCGGCTGCGCCGAGATCTTGGGAATGTTGCCGATTGGTCCACGCGGCCGGTTCGGGGTGGACAGATTGGCAGTGCTGGGGTGGGGTTGGTGGTCGTAGCGTCGCGGTAGGGACGAAATCAACAGGAGGTACCGATGTCTTCGGTCACCGGGTACTGGGTTGCTGGCGAGCGGGTCACCAGCGATGCGACGTTCGAGGTGCGGCACCCCTACGACGGCTCGCCGGTCGCCACCACGTGCTACGCCACCGACGCCGATGTGGAGCGGGCCGTCGCCGCCGCGCACGCGGTCCGCCGCGAGTTCGCCGCGCTGCCCGCGCACGCGCGCGCGGCGGCGCTGGACCACGTCAGCCGACGCCTCGCCGAGCGGGCCGAGGAGCTCGCGCAGCTGATCACCGCCGAAAGCGGCAAGCCGATCGTCTGGGCGCGCGTCGAGGTTTCGCGTGCCGTCTCGACCTTCCGCTGGGGTGCGGAAGAGGCCCGCCGCTTCTCCGGCGAGTTGCAGCGGCTGGACACCGACGCTGGCGCGACCGGCCGGATGGGGCTGGTCCGCAGGGTTGCGCGCGGGCCGGTGCTCGGCATCTCGCCGTTCAACTTCCCGATCAACCTGGTGGCGCACAAAGTAGCTCCGGCGCTGGCCGTCGGCGCACCGATCGTGGTCAAGCCCTCCCCGAAGACGCCGCTGTCCGCGCTGCTGCTCGGCGAAATCCTGGCCGAGACCGACCTGCCCGCCGGTTCCTGGTCGGTGCTGACCGCCCCCAACGACCGGGCCGCCGAACTCGTCGCCGACCCGCGGCTGCCGGTGGTGTCGTTCACCGGTTCCGTGCCGGTCGGCTGGGGCATCCGCGAATCGGTGCCGCGCAAGCACGTCGTCCTCGAACTCGGCGGCAACGCCGCGGCGATCGTCAACTCGGATTGGTCCGACCTGGACTACGCGGCAGACCGGATCGCGACCTTCGCGATGTTCCAGGCCGGTCAGTCGTGCATCTCGGTGCAGCGCGTCTACGTCCACCGGGACAGCTACGACGATCTCGTCGATCGGGTGGTCAAGGCGGTCGAGGCGCAGGGCACCGGTGATCCGAAGGACCCGGCCACCAAGGTCGGGCCGGTGATCGACGCGGCAGCCGCCGAGCGGGTCGAGCAGTGGGTCGGCGAAGCCGTCGCCGCTGGCGCCCGGGTGCTCACCGGGGGCACCCGCGAAGGCACGACGTACGCGCCGACGGTGCTGGTCGACGTTCCGGAGAACGCGAAGGTTTCGAGCGAGGAGGTCTTCGCGCCGGTGATGACCATCGCGCCGGTCGACTCGATGGACGAGGCGTTCGAGAAGGTCAACGCTTCCCGCTTCGGCCTGCAGGCCGGGGTGTTCACCCACGACCTGCAGTTGGCCTTCCGGGCGTCCGCGGAACTGGAGGTCGGTGGCGTGATCATCGGTGACGTGCCGAGCTTCCGCGCCGACCAGATGCCCTACGGCGGGGTCAAGGACTCCGGCTTCGGTCGCGAAGGCGTGCACGCCGCGATGACCGACCTCACCGAGGAACGCGTCACGGTCCTCACCGGCATCACCGTCTGACCCGAGAACGCGGGAACGCGAACGCCGCCTCCGACCGTTCGGAGGCGGCGTTCGCGTGTCCGGTGAAGTGCGCGATTTCGCGCGAAATCGCCAACAGCGTCAGCGGCGCCACGCGGTCTTGCGTCGGCGCAGGTCGAAGAGCAGGCCGATGGCCAGCGCCGCTGCGATCAGGATCAGGTAGATGTCCTCGGTCTTGAACTGCCCGCCGCCGCTGAGGATGCCCTGGTGGTTGCCGATGAGCATGGCCAGGATCGCGACGACCGAGAACCAACCGGCGATCTGGGTGCCCTTCGGGAAACCGCCGTGCCAGCCCCACTCGACCGACGGTTCATCGGCCGGGTCGATGGCCTGGCTGGGCTTCTTCTCCAGCTCGGTGCTCGCCACGTTCCCCTCCTGCGCCACACCGGCCGCGCGGGCCGGAAACATCGCTAGCTGCGCGGATCACCACCCGGCGATCCGCATTGCTGCCATCCTCGCACACGCCGTCGGCACCCGGACGCCCGCCTGTTCGCTCCCGAGCAGCGAAAAGGGTGTTGCGGAAGCGGCTTCCGCAACACCCTTCCGTCGTTCGGGCACCGATCTTCCCCGGCTATCCGCCGCGCACCGCCTTGCGGCGGCTGGCGATCAACCGGTAGATCCCCAGCACGATGACCGAGCCGACGATGGCCAGGATCCAGGTGCTCAGCGACCAGAACCGTTCGATGCCGATGCCGAAGAGCCAGTTGCCGAGCAGACCGCCGAGGAACGCCCCGACCACGCCGAGCAGCAGGGTGACCAGGATTCCGCCCGGGTCCTTGCCCGGCATGATCAGCTTGGCGATGGCGCCCACGATCAGCCCGAGAACGATCCATCCGATGATGCCCATGGTTGGCCTCCTCACGTCCCCCCCGGTGCACCGGGGGGCATGGCTTACCACCCGATCGTGGACCCCGATGGTGCTTTGCGCACCGCGAGCGACCGGTGCTCACCTGCTTCGGGGACAATGACCGTGATGCACGCCGACACCCCGAATCAGAGCACCCCGAGCGATACCAGCCCGCGCAGCGTCCTGGTGCTCGGCTCGACCGGTTCCATCGGGACCCAGGCCCTGGACGTGATCCGGCACAACCCCGACCGGTTCCGGGTCGCCGGACTGGCCGCGGGCGGCAGCGACCCGCAGACCCTGGCGGCGCAGGCGCTGGAGTTCGGCGTCCCGGCCGTCGCGGTAGCCAGGGGCACCGCCGTCGAGGACGTCCAGCTCGCCCTCTACGCGGAGGCGCAGCGGCGCGGCTACGCCGCTGGCGAGTTCCGCCTGCCCCGGCTGCTGGCCGGGCCGGACGCGGTGACCGATCTCATCGAATCCACCCCGGCGGACGTGGTGCTCAACGGCGTGGACGGCTCGCGCGGGCTCAAACCCACGCTCGCCGCGCTCGCGACCGGCGCCCAGCTGGCGCTGGCGAACAAGGAGTCGCTGATCGCCGGTGGCTCGCTGGTGCTCGACAGGGCCGCACCCGGCCAGATCGTGCCGGTCGACTCCGAGCACTCGGCGCTGGCGCAGTGCCTGCTCGGCGGCCGGGTCGACGAGGTGGCACGCCTGGTGCTCACCGCCTCCGGCGGCCCGTTCCGGGGTCGCAAGCGGGACGAACTGCTCGATGTCACGGTGCAGCAGGCGCTGGCCCATCCGACCTGGTCGATGGGCAACGTGATCACCATCAACTCCGCGACGCTGGTGAACAAGGGCCTGGAGCTGATCGAAGCGCACCTGCTGTTCGGCATCGGCTACGACCGCATCGACGTCGTGGTGCACCCGCAGTCGATCGTGCACTCGATGATCACCTTCGTCGACGGCGCCACCATCGCCCAGGCCAGCCCGCCGAACATGCGGATCCCGATCGCGCTGAGCATGGACTGGCCGCGCCGGGTGCCGGGGGCCGCTGCGGCACTGACCTTCGAACAGGCCCAGGAATGGACCTTCGAGCCGGTCGACGACGAAGCCTTCCCGGCCGTCGAACTGGCCCGCTCGGCGGGCATCGGCGGTGGCTGCCTGCCCGCGATCTACAACGCGGCGAACGAAGAAGCACTGGCGGCGTTCGTCGAAGGCCGACTGGGCTTCGTCGCAATCGTGCAAACTGTGAGTGAGGTGCTCGCCGACGCCGATCAGTGGCGCAGCGATCCGGCGGGCTTGGACGAGGTCTTCGCGGCCGAGGACTGGGCACGCGCTCGGGCGCGCGAGCTCGTGGGGAAGGCGGAATAGATGCTGGTCGTGGTGGGCATCGTGATCTTCTTCCTCGGGCTGCTGTTCTCCATCGCGTGGCACGAGCTGGGCCACTTGGCGGCGGCGAAGCTGTTCGGGATCAAGGTCACCCAGTACATGGTCGGCTTCGGCCGCACCCTCTGGTCGCGGAAGAAGGGCGACACCGAATACGGCGTCAAGCTCATCCCGTTCGGCGGGTACATCCGGATGATCGGCATGTTCCCGCCGAAGAAGGACGAGAAGTTCGGGCGCACCGCGTCGTCCTCGCCGTGGCGGACGATGATCGAGGACGCCCGGCAGATGTCCGCCGAAGAGATCACTGCGGAGGACGAGCACCGGCAGTTCTACCAGCGCAGCCCCTGGAAGCGGATCATCGTGATGCTGGCCGGGCCGGTGATGAACCTCATCCTGGCGGTCAGCATCTTCACCGCGATCCTGATGGGCCACGGCCTGGCGACCCCGACCACGACCGTCGATGTGGTCAGCGCCTGCGTGCTGCCCGCCAACGCGGAGAACACCCAGGTGTGCCCGCCCGGCGCGCCACCGTCCCCGGCCGCGGCGGCCGGGTTCCTGCCCGGCGACCGGATCCTGGAGTTCAACGGCCGGCCCTACGCCTCGTGGGACCAGTTGCAGCTGGCCATCCGTTCCTCCGGCGGTTCGGTGCCGGTGGTCGTCGAACGCGACGGGCACCGGGTGGCCCTGCAGCCGACCCTGATGCAGAACGAGATGCCGAAGCTGAACTCGACCAGCGAGTTCGAGAAGGTCGGCTTCCTCGGCCTCACCCCGACATCGGCGCTGGTCAAGCAGGACTTCGGCGGCGTGGTGAAGACCATCGGCGGTTTCGTCAACCTCACCGTGCAGAAGGTCGTCGAACTGCCGCAGCGGGTGCCCGACCTGGTCAGCGCGATCTTCGGCGGGCAGCGGGATCTGGATTCGCCGGTGGGCATCGTCGGCGCGAGCCGGTTGGGCGGCGAGGTGCTGTCCTCGGACCACATCGGCGTCGACGACCGGATCATCCTGATGTTCAACCTGCTGGCCGGGGTGAACCTGTCGTTGTTCGTGTTCAACATGCTGCCGATCCTGCCGCTGGACGGCGGGCACGTGGCGGGCGCGCTGTGGGAGTCGATCCGCCGCGGGTTCGCCAAGTTGGTGCGGCGGCCGGATCCCGGACCCTTCGACACCGCTCGGCTGATGCCGCTGGCGTACGCGGTGAGCCTGATCTTCATCGCCTACTCGCTGCTGGTCCTGGTCGCCGACATCGTCAACCCGGTGACGCTGAACTAGGGCTGTGGTCGCGACCGGTCGGCGTGGCAGGAGGCGGAAATTTCACTCGTGAGGCGGACGGCTTGCGCCGAGGTGGAAGCGGGATCGGCCGCGCTGAGGAGGCTTCGGGGTGCGCCGCACCGGTTGGCCTGATGGGGTGTCGGACGCAGCTCGACGCTGGGCCGAATGTGAGATGAACGGGCGGGGACGATCACGCAACGTGATCCGGCCAGCCGCCACTACGACCGGCCGGCTGAATCCCCGCCGGTATCGTGAAACGTGGGCGGCGCGAGCCGTCCGAAGCACACCACAAGAGGTGGAGAGGTATCGATGACCGTCGATCTGGGCATGCCCGCGGCCCCTGCTCCGGTGCTCGCGGAGCGGCGCAAGACCCGGCAGTTGCAGGTCGGAGCGGTCGGAGTGGGCAGTGACCACCCCGTCTCCGTGCAGAGCATGACGACGACGAACACCGCGGACATCAACGGCACGTTGCAGCAGATCGCGGAGTTGACCGCGGCGGGCTGCGACATCGTGCGGGTGGCATGTCCGAGCGCCGACGACGCGGCGGCGCTACCGGCCATCGCGCAGAAGTCGAAGATCCCGGTCATCGCGGACATCCACTTCCAGCCGAAGTACGTGTTCGCCGCGATCGAGGCCGGGTGCGCGGCGGTGCGGGTGAACCCCGGCAACATCAAGAAGTTCGACGACAAGGTCGCCGAAATCGCTGCGATGGCGTCCGATTACGGCACGCCGATCCGGATCGGGGTCAACGCCGGTTCGCTGGACCCGCGGCTGCTGCAGAAGTACGGCAAGGCCACGCCGGAGGCGCTGGCGGAGTCGGCGCTGTGGGAGGCGGGCCTGTTCGCCGAGCACGACTTCCACGACCTGAAGATCTCGGTGAAGCACAACGATCCGGTCGTGATGGTGCGCGCCTACGAGCTCCTCGCCGAGCAGTGCGACTACCCGCTGCACCTCGGGGTCACGGAGGCGGGCCCGGCGTTCCAGGGCACGATCAAGTCCGCGGTGGCGTTCGGTGCGCTGCTGCGGCAGGGCATCGGCGACACGATCCGGGTATCGCTGTCGGCGCCGCCGGTCGAGGAGATCAAGGTCGGCACCCAGATCCTGCAGTCGTTGAACCTGCGGCCGCGGAAGCTGGAGATCGTGTCGTGCCCGTCGTGCGGGCGAGCGCAGGTCGACGTCTACAAGCTCGCCGAGGAGGTCACCGCCGGGCTGGAGGGCATGGAGGTGCCGCTTCGGGTCGCGGTGATGGGCTGCGTGGTCAACGGGCCGGGCGAGGCGCGCGAAGCCGATCTCGGGGTCGCCTCCGGCAACGGCAAGGGCCAGATCTTCGTCCGGGGCGAGGTGATCAAGACGGTGCCCGAGCACCAGATCGTCGAGACCCTGATCGAAGAGGCCATGCGCATCGCCGAGGACATCGAACCGGCGGACGCGGAGACCGGCTCGCCGGTGGTCACCGTCAGCTGATCTGCCCGACCGGCCGTCCCCGGTTCGGGGTGGCCGGTTTCGGCAAGGCATCGGCCCAGGCGTGCGCAGACTCGCGGAATTCCCCGGATACCGTCGACCGAGCTACTCCGAACGGGTGAGTACGGGTTCGGGTGAGTGTGGTGCATCCCGGTCGAGGAGGCTTGCCGCCCCGGGTTTCTGGCAGTCTTGGCGGGTGCTCAAGCTCGCCGGTGCACGGCTATTGGAGGAACGGGACGCGCTGCTGGTCCGTTCCGTACTGGATTCCGCCCCGGTCGCGGCCTGCATGGTGGCCGCGCGCGTCGAGGAGGCCGGGATCCATCCGCTGCGCCTCGGCGGTGAACTCTGGGGTTATGGCGACAAGCTCGCCGGGATGTGCTTTTCGGGCGCGAACCTGATTCCGCTGCGCGGCGGTGCGGACGCGATGCGCGCCTTCGCCGATCGGGCGTTGCGCCGCCGCCGCGTGTGCTCGTCGCTGGTCGGCCCGGCCGAGCAGGTGTTGGCGCTGTGGAACGAGGTCGCGGCGCAGTGGGGCCCGGCGCGCGAGATCCGCGCGGAGCAGCCGCTCATGGTGCTTTCCGAGCGGCCCCGGATGGCCCCGGATCCGCTGGTGCGTCCGGTGCGCCCGGACGAGCTGGACCGCTACCTGCCCGCCGCGGTGGCGATGTTCACCGAGGAAGTCGGGGTGGACCCGTCCAGCGACGGTGGCGCGGCCAGCTACCGGGCCCGGGTCGCGGACCTGATCGCCGGGGGCCGGGCGTTCGCCCGCTTCGAAGGTGGCCAGGTGGTGTTCAAGGCCGAGATCGGCGCGATGTCCCGCACCGTTGGCCAGATCCAGGGCGTCTGGGTGCATCCGGATCGGCGCAGCACCGGGCTGGGCACCGCGGGGACCGCCGCGGTCGCGGACCGGTTGGTGCGCGGGCTGGGCCGGACCGCGAGCCTGTACGTCAACGACTACAACATCGCGGCGCGATTGGCGTACCGCAAGGTCGGCTTCCGCCGCGTCGGCTCCTTCAGCACCGTCCTGCTCTGACCCCCCACAGTGGATGATCCCCCGCAGGTGTGACAGGTGAAGGGCACCTTTCGCCAAGTTACTTGGTAAAAGGTGCCCTTCACCCGTGGGCTGACGGCATACTCGCGGGCATGGGTTCGTTGCGGATCTTCGTCGGGTTGGCCGTGTTGGTGTTGGTGCCGTTGGCTGGCTGTAGCAGTGGGCCTTCGGAGGAGGATGTGGCCCGGTCCTTCGTGAACGCCGTGGCGGCTGGGGACGTGGCCGGGGCGGCGAACCAGACGGATCAGCCGCAGCAGGCCAGGCAGGCGCTGGAGGCCGCGCGTCGCGAACTTTCGCCGACGGCGGTGCACGCGACGGTTCGGGAAGTGGCCGACGACGCTCAGGGGGTGCCGACCGCCCGGTTCGACATGTCCTGGGACTTCGGCAACGGCAAGGTCTGGAACTACCCGAGCGAGCTGAAGCTCGTCGAGGGGGACGAGGGCTGGAAGGTCCGCTGGGCGCCGTCGGTCCTGCACCCGCAGCTCGGTGTTGGGCAGACCCTGGCCTTCCAGGAACAACGACCCGATCCGGCGCCGGTGCTGGACCGCGACGGCAAGGAGATCATGGGGCCGGAGCAGCTGGTCACCGTGAGCCTGAGCCCGTCGGAAGCCGGTGATGTGCCGGGCGCCGCGGCATCGCTGGCAGGTGCGCTGCGCACCATCGATCCCGGCATCACCCAGCAGTCCATTTTGGACGGTGCGGGGCGGACGCCGCCGGGTCAGCCGTACGCGGTGGTCACGTTGCGGCAGAGCGACTACGAGCAGGTCAAATCGCAGATCTACGACCTGCCGGGAGTGCGCTTCCCGGCCCAGACGCGGCTGGTCACCACCGAGCGGGGGTTGGGCACCCAGGTGCTCGCCGGAGTGGCGCGCACGGTCGACGCGCAGGTCGAGGCCAACGCCGGTTGGCGCGTCGTGACGTTGGACGCGACCGGCAACACGGCCACCGAACTGCACAGCGTCGCGGAACGACCGGTCGCGACGACCAACGTGACCCTCAGCGACCGCACGCAGCAGGCGGCCGAGCAGGCGCTGGATTCGGTACCGCAGGCCGCGATGCTGGTGGCCGTGCAGCCGTCCACCGGGGATGTGCTCGCGGTCGCCCAGAACGCGCCCGCCGACGCGCAGGGCCCGGTCGCGCTGTCCGGTCAGTACCCGCCCGGCTCGACGTTCAAGACGGTGACCGCGACCGCCGGATTGGAGACCGGCAAGGTCGACGTCAACACCCCGGTGGACTGTCCGGGCAAGAAGGTGTTCGACGGCCGGGTGCTGCCCAACGAGGACGAATTCGACCTCGGCAGGGTGCCGTTGCACACGGCTTTCGCGCAGTCCTGCAACACCTCCTTCGCGCAGGTTTCGGTCGATCTGCCCGGCCAGGCGTTGACCGATGCGGCGCACCAGTTCGGCCTCGGCGTGGACTTCGAGATGCCCGGCGCGACCACCCTCACCGGCAAGGTGCCGCCCGCCGACAGCACGGTGCAGCGCGCGGAGAACGGCATCGGGCAGGGCACGGTGCTGGCCAGCCCGTTCGGCATGGCGCTGGTGACGGCTTCGGTGGCGAAGGGGCAGATGGTGGTGCCGACGTTGATCCGGGGCACGACGACCAAGGCCAACGCCACTCCGCAACCGCCGCCGCAGGCGGCGCTCGACCAGCTCCGGACGATGATGCGCGAGGTGGTGACCTCGGGTACCGCGACCGCGCTGAACGGCTCCGGTGATGTCCGGGGCAAGACCGGGACCGCGCAGTTCGGCGACGGCACCCATTCGCACGGCTGGTTCGTCGGGTACCGGGGCGATCTGGCCTTCGCGGTGCTGTTGACCGATGCGGGGTCGTCCGGACCGGCCGTCGAAGCGGCGCAGCGGTTCCTGGCGGGCAGCTGATCGCTTCACGTGTTCGGGTGATCACCTAGGGTCAGCGTTGTGCTACGTTGTAGCGCATGGAGCGGATCGGCGTCCGTGAGCTGCGGCAGAACGCCAGTCGGTATCTGAAGCGGGTCGCCGCCGGGGAATCGATCCTGGTGACCGATCGCGGCCGGACCGTCGCGGTGCTCAATCCGCCCACGCGTGACCAAGCCCTGTACGACGAACTCGTCGCCGCCGGAGAACTCCTGCCCGGCGACGGCGGCGAGCTCCCCGAACCGTTGCCAGCAGCGCCGACCCCGAGCGTCTCCGACCGGCTGCTGCGCAGGCGTGAACAGGAGCGGTTTTGATCTACTTCGATTCCTCTGCGCTGATCAAGCTGATCGCCCCGGAGCCGGAGAGCAAGGCGCTTAGCCAGTGGGTCCGGGAGCGCTGGGAGTACCCACGGGTGACCAGCGCGTTGTCGAAGGTGGACGTGCTGCGCACCTTCCGCGAGGTGGGCCCGGCCGCCGAAGACCTGGCGTCGATCATCGTGTCGAAGATCGACCAGCTGCCGGTGAAGCAGGACGTGCTGGACGTGGCCGCCGAGCTGCGCTGCAACGTCGGGCCGGTGGACGCCATCCACCTCGCCTCCGCGTACAAGATCAAGGACGGTCTGCACGCCTACGTCTCCTACGACCCGGCGCTGCTGGCAGCGGCCGAGGGGGCCGGTATGGCCACCGCATCACCCGGCGCGTGACCTCCGGTCGGTGAGCGGGAAAGCGGGCTCCAGCGTGCTTTCGCACTCCTGAGCGGTCGCCTCGGCGACGTGGTTAAAGTGGGGGCATGCCGGTTCGAACTCCGTTGAAGCCAGGCGTGCAGACGCCGCGTCGCCCAGTCCCATCGCACATCGAGCGTCCCGAGTACGTGGACAAACCGGCTCCCAAGCGCAACATCGATCCCTACGTGCAGCCGCCCGAGGTCATCGAGGCGATGCGGGTGGCGGGCAAGCTCGCCGCGCGGGCCCTGGCCGAGGCGGGCAAGGCGGTGCGGCCTGGTGCTACCACCGATCAGGTGGACGCGGTGGTGCACGATTTCTTCTGCGACCACGGGGTGTACCCGTCGACGCTGGGCTACCGGGGCTTCCCGAAGTCGTCCTGCACCTCGCTGAACGAGGTCATCTGCCACGGCATCCCGGACTCGACGGTGATCGAGGACGGCGACATCGTCAACGTCGACGTCACCGGGTTCATCGGCGGCGTGCACGGCGACACCAACGCGACGTTCCTGGCCGGTGCGGTCTCCGAAGAGGCGCGGCTGCTGGTGGAGCGCACCCACGAGGCGTTGATGCGCGGCATCAGGGCCGCCAAGCCGGGCCGCCAGCTCAACGTGATCGGCCGGGTCATCGAGTCCTACGCCAAGCGGTTCGGCTACGGCGTGGTCCGCGACTTCACCGGGCACGGCATCGGCCGTTCGTTCCACAGTGGACTGGTGATCCTGCACTACGACGAGCCGTCGGTGCAGACCGTGCTGGAGCCGGGGATGACCTTCACCATCGAGCCGATGATCACCCTCGGCACCCACGAGTACGACATGTGGAACGACGGCTGGACGGTCACCACCAAGGACAAGAGCTGGACCGCCCAGTTCGAGCACACGATCCTGATCACCGAAGAAGGCAACGAAATCCTCACCCTGCCGTGAGCGATCGGCCGTCTGCCCGGCGTCTTGCCATGCGCAGCGGGACGTCGCGAGGTCGCTGTGATTCGCGGCGTTTGGACAAAACCGGACACGGCGGGCTGAGCGCAGCGAGTGCCGGGGGCGTCGGCGAATGCGGTAGGAACGTCGGGTGAATGCGTTGTTGGTCGCCGGGACGACGTCGGATGCCGGGAAGAGCGTGGTCACCGCTGGGATCTGCCGTTGGTTGGCGCGCGGTGGCGCTCGGGTCGCGCCGTTCAAGGCGCAGAACATGTCCAACAACTCGGTGGTCACGCCGGATGGTGGTGAGATCGGCCGAGCGCAGGCGTTGCAGGCCGCCGCGTGCGGCATCGAACCGTCGGTGCGGTTCAACCCGGTGCTGCTCAAGCCCGGCAGCGACCGCAGCTCGCAGGTCGTGGTGCTCGGCCAGGTCTCCGGCGAGGTGACCGCGATGTCCTACCGGGCCCGCAAGGCGGCCCTGCTGGACACCGTGGTGTCCACATTGGACGAATTGCGCGCGGAGCACGACTACGTCGTGTGCGAGGGCGCCGGGTCGCCCGCCGAGATCAACCTGCGGGCCAACGACATCGCCAACATGGGTCTCGCGCGGGCCGCCGGCCTGCCGGTGCTGGTGGTCGGCGACATCGACCGAGGTGGGGTGTTCGCGCAGCTCTTCGGCACCCTCGCGCTGCTGGACGCCGCCGACCAGGCGCTGGTCGCCGGGTTCGTGATCAACAAGTTCCGCGGCGACCCGGCGCTGCTGGAGCCCGGCCTGCACCAGCTGCGCGAGCTGACCGGCCGCCCGGTGCACGGCGTGCTCCCGTGGGCCGAGGAACTGTGGCTGGACGCCGAGGATTCACTGTCCTATGTGGCCGATGGGGTGGTCGGGCGACCGGCTCCACCGGCGGGCGGGCAGTGGCTGCGGGTCGCGGTGCCGAGGCTGCCGCGGATCTCCAACGCCACGGACGTCGAGGCGCTGGCCGCGGAGCCGGGTGTCGCGGTCCGGTTCGTCACCGAGCCGTCGCGGTTGGCCGATGCCGACCTGGTCGTGCTGCCCGGCTCGAAGTCGACGGTCGCGGACCTGGCGTGGCTGCGCCGCAGCGGCCTGGCCGACGCGGTCCTCGCGCACGCCCGCGCCGGGGGGCCGGTGGTCGGGATCTGCGGCGGTTTCCAGATGCTGGCCAGGCGCATCGTCGACGAGGTGGAGTCCGGTGCCGGGGTGGTCGACGGGCTCGGTCTGCTCGACCTGGAGATCGAGTTCGCGCCGCGGAAGACGTTGGCGCGGCCTCGTGGCCAGGCCTTCGGCCAGCAGGTTGCGGGCTACGAGATCCACCACGGGGTCGCCGCCCGCATCGGCGAGCTGGCACCGCTGGTGGAGCTGCCCGATGGGCGAGCCGAAGGCGCGGTGACCGATGCCGTGCTCGGCACCCACTGGCACGGGCTGTTCGAGAACGACGCGTTCCGGCGGGCCTTCCTGCGCTGGGCGGCGCTGCGTGCCGGACGGGATGGTTTCGAACCGGCCGCTGGCACGGTGTTCGCCGAAGTGCGCGGCAGGCAGTTGGACCTGCTCGGGGACCTGGTGGAGGAACACCTGGACACCGATGCGCTGCGCGATCTGCTGGAGCGCGGCGCGCCCGGCGGCCTGCCCCGGTTGTCCTCGGGAACGTTCCCGCAATCGGTGTGATCCGGGTAACGTCGATGCCATGGCTGCCGAGTTCTCCGTTGATGAAGCCCGCGAGCGACTGGTGGAGTTGCTCGACCGCGCCGAGTCGGGGGAGGAGATCGTGATCACCCGCTTCGGCGCGCCGTCGGTGTGGCTGCAACCCGCGCGGCCCCGGTCCGGCGGTGGGTTCGCCGCTGGCGTGATCGCGGCGGCGTGGGTCGCCCCGGCCGCCGGGGACGCGTTCGACGTCGGAACGGACTACTGGCCGGACTCGTCTTCGTCCGGCTGAGGCCCCATCTGGGCCAGCAACTCGTCGAGGAACGCGCCTGCCTCCTCGGCAGCGCGCCGCGGCTCGCCGTCGCGCACCGCCGCGAGCAGCTCGGTGTGCGAGACGTGCTGTTCCGGCGGGGTCTCCGGGTTGAAGGTGGTCGCCACGCTGGAGGCCACCGCTTCGCGGATCCCCTCGTACAGCGAGATCAGCACCGGGTTGTGCGAGGCGGCGACCAGCCGCAGGTGGAACTCGGCGTCGGTGGTGACGACGTCCGCGCTGTCCAGGCGCCGCACGGCGGCATCCCGGGTGGTCAGGCAGATCGCCAGTTCGCGTAGGTCGTCTTCGGTGCGGGCCCGGGCGGCCAGCCGCGCGCCCTCCACCTCCAGCGCGCGCCGGACCTCCAGCACCTGGCGCAGCTCGGTGCCGCAGAGCTTGCGCACCGCGCCGGAGATCTCGCTGGTGGCGCGCACGAAGGTGCCGTCGCCCTGGCGCACTTCCAGCAGTCCGGCGTGCGAGAGCGCGCGGACCGCCTCGCGGACGGTGTTGCGGCCGACGCCGAGGGCCGCCACGAGTTCGGTCTCGGGCGGGATCTTGCCGTCCAGCGGCCATTCCCCGGACGACACCAGCTCGCGGATCTGGGCAATGACCTGATCGACCAGCCCGGTCCGCTTGGCGGTGACCAAAGGCACTGACAGATCCTTTCGTCCAAACATCCTACGTTTGACATACTAGGTCGCGATGTCCACCGAGTCGCGACCACAGCACGCCCCTGACCGTGTGGCTGACCAGGATGCCACCCAATCCCCCGTTGATCAGCACCCGCACGCGCTTTCGATCGAGAACGCGGGCGCGGCCGAGCCCGTGTTCCCCGCCAGGCACGTCGCGATGGCCGGTGGCGGGCTGCTGCTCGCCGGTGTCGCGCTCGCGGCGGCGAACATGCGCCCGGCCGTCACCAGCCTGGCCTCGGTGCTCGGCGAAGTGCGCGACTCCCTCGGCGCGTCCACCACCTGGGCGAGCGTGGTGACCTCCGTGCCCACGCTGTGCTTCGGGCTCGCGGGCATCGGCGCTCCGCTGCTGGCCCGGCGGATGGGCATCAACAAGGTCATCGGCGTCTCGCTGGCGGTGCTGACCATCGCCATGCTGCTGCGGGTGAGCGACGGCCCGTGGGCGGTGCTGGGTGGCACCGTGCTGGTCTGCGCCGCGATCGCGATGTGCAACGTGCTGATCCCGGTGGTGGTCAAGGAGTCGTTCCCGACTCGGGTCGGGATGGCCACCGCGCTCTACACCACCGCGATGGCCGCGGGCGGCGCCACCGGCTCGGCGCTGACGCCGTACCTGAACTCCGCCACCGGCAGTTGGCGGCTGTCGCTGGCGACCTGGGCGGTGGTCGCACTGGCCGCGCTGTGCGTGTGGGTGCCCGCCACGGCTCGTCGTTCCTCGACGCATCAGGTCGCCGCTTCGACCGGTCCACGGCGGTCGCTGATGCGCAGCCCGCTCGCGTGGGTGATCACCGGCTACTTCGCGATGCAGTCGCTGGTCGCCTACGTCGTGATGGGCTGGATGCCCGAGGTGTTCAAGGGTGCGGGGATGGACGCCACCAGCGCGGGCATGTTGCTGGGTTTGTTGCTGCTGGTCGGTGTGCCGGTCAACATGATCCTGCCGCCGCTGGTGACCAAGACGCGCAGCCAGTCCAGCTGGGCCATCGGGTTGGCGGTGCTGAACCTCATCGGGATGCTCGGGCTGCTGCTGGCGCCGTTGAGCATGCCGGTGGTGTGGGCGCTGGCGATCGGGACCGGGATCTGCGCCTTCCCGCTGGCGCTGGTGCTCATCTCGCTGCGGACCGCCAACGCCGCCGACACCGCTGTGCTCTCGGCGATGTCGCAGAGCCTCGGCTACCTGATCGCGTCCTTCGGGCCGTTCGTGTTCGGCGTGCTGCACGATTCGACCGGCGACTGGTCGGCCTCGCTGATCGCGACCATGCTGATCGTCGCGGTCCAGGCCGTCTTCGGCGTGATCGCCGGACGCCCCCGCACGATCTGACCCGCCTGGTCGTCCACCGGGGTTAGTGGGTGGTGACCACCCACGAGCGAAATCCGCGCGCTTTCTTACTTCAGGGGCAGGTTCAACAGGGCGTTTTCGATGAGTTCCGGCATGCCGGGGTGGATCCAGTACTGGCCGCGGGCCATGGTGCGGGCGTCCAGGCCGAAGTGCATCGCCTGGATCAGCGGCTGCAGCAGGGTCGGTGCCTGCGGGCCGATGATGTGGGCGCCGAGGAGTTGGCCGGTCTCCGGGTCGGCGAGCAGCTTGGCGAAGCCGGTGGTGTCCTCCATCGCCCAGCCGTAGGCGATGCCCGCGTAGTCCTGGGTCGAGGTGACGTAGTTGACGCCGCGCTGCACCGCCTCCTGCTCGGTGAGGCCGACCGAGGCGATCTGCGGCGCGGAGAACACCGCGTGCGGCACGAACCGGTGGTCGGACTCGATCGGCTCCTCGGGGTGCAGCAGGTTGTGCTGCACCACGCGCATCTCGTGGTTGGCGACGTGCTTGAGCTCGTAGTCGGAGCTGATGTCGCCCAACGCCCACACCCCGTCGACCGAGGTCAGCTGGGTGGCGTCGGCCTTGATCTTGCCTTCCGCGGTGAGTTCGAACCCACCGGCCGCGGCGTCGAGCAGGTCGGTGTTGGGCACCCGGCCCACCGCGATGAGCAGCGCCTCGGCCGACACCGCCTCGGCACCGTCCGGTCCTTCCAGGTGCAGGCGGACCAGCTCGCCGTCGCGCTCCACCGCGATTTCCTTGCGGTTCAACCGCAGGTCCCACCGATCGGCGGCGAGCTCGGTGAACCGGGTGGAGACGTCGACGTCCTCGCCGCGCAGCACCCGGCCGGAGCGGGCGATCATGGTGACCTCGACGCCCAGCGAGGAGAACACGTGCGCGAACTCCGCGCCGACGAACCCGGTGCCGATGATGATCATCCGGCGGGGCAGCTCGTCGAGCCGCATCACCGTGTCGCTGGTGTAGTAGTCGACCTGGTCCAGGCCGGGGATCTCCGGGACGGTCGGGCGACTGCCGGCGGCCACCACGACGCGGTCCGCGGTGATCGTCTCGGGCCCGGCGGCGGTGTCCACGGTCAGCTGCTTGATCCCGGTGAACCGGGCGACGCCCTCGTAGAGGGTGACGTTCTGGTTGTCCTCGGCGCGGTAGCGGCGACCACCGGCGGAGATCGCGTCGATGCGACCGAAGATCCGATCCCGGATCTCGCGCCAGTGCACGTCGCGCAGTTCGAGATCGACGCCGAGCTTCGCGCCGCTGGCCGGACTACCGGCGACATCGGCGGTGTGCACGAACATCTTCGTCGGGATGCAACCGACGTTCAGGCAGGTGCCGCCGTAGGCGCCGTTGGGCCCGATGCCCTTCTCGACCAAGGCGACGTCCCAGTCGGCGAAGCGCTCGTCGACGATCGAGTTGCCGGAACCGGTACCGATGATGATCAGATCGAAGTGCCGCACTGGTCGATCCTGCCTCACGTCGAGCGGGCCGCGTTCGCCGCGCACTGGCTTCCTCGGGCGTCGACCAGTTCCAACCCGGCGATCCGCCCGGTGATTCCACGGTGATCTCGGGTGCTGGTCACACCCCAGGCGTGCAAGGTGCACCACAGCAGGCCGAGCACGGCGTCCGGGTCGCCTGCCACGGCCTCGAACACGCCCTGGACCAGGGCGAACCCGCCGATCCCGACCGCCCAGCGGCGCAGCACCACAGCCGGTCCGGGGCGGCCGTTCGGTGCTCGGGCCCGCAACACGACCGCGTGCTGGCCAGGCGAACTGCCATCGCCGATCAGGGTCGCGACCAGCAGCAACGCCGCTGGCCCGAACCACAGCGCGGCTGCCTGCCACCAACCGGTCGGGGCGGTGCCGGTTACCCCGAGCGCGATGTCGGCAGCGCGGGCGCAGCCGACGCCGAGCCACCACAGCAGCAACAGATCGCAGCACATGCCCAGCAGTCGGCGGTGGGCGGTGACCGGGCGCGGTTCGGCGGCGGGGCGTCCGCTGGCCCCGGTGGGCAGCCGCCGCAGGAGCGGCGCGAGCAGGCCACCGAGCAGCGCGCCGGTGGTGTTCGCGATGACGTCGTCGACGTCGAAAACCCGGTAGGGGCACGGGTAGACGAACCAAGCCCCGGTGAGCTGGGTCAGCTCGATGAGCACCGAGGCCGCCGCGCCGAGCACCGCCGCGGTCGGCAGGCCGCGCCGGGCGAGCGCGCCCAGCGGCACGAAGAGCGCGATGTTGCAGGCGAACTGCCCCAACATCGCGGAGCTGCCGGTCAACCCGGCGAACGGGCGCCACTGCGGTGCGAAGCACGTCGCGGCGGATGGCAACGGAAGGAAGACGTAGCAGCACAGGCCGATCGCGTAGAGCAGGACGGCGAAGCGCAGCGCCGCGATGCCCACGCGGAACTCGCCGTGCCGCCGGTGCTCACCGGCCACGAACGGCGCGAACAGCAGCGCGGCCACGGCAGTTGCCACCAGCGCGGCCAACGATCCCGGTAGCACGCTCATCTCGATCTCCTGATCGCCTGCGAAATCTCCCTGCCTTTAAAGAGGCGCGAGGGTGCGATTCGGATACATCTCGATCGGGCGATCTTGGCGCGCGAAAAAGCCGTGCCCGCCCCGGAAGACCGGGACTGGCACGGCTTTTAGAAACTGGCAGCGCCCAACGGGCGAGTTGGCATCCGCCCTCGTCAGCGCTGGTAGGTGGGCGTGATGACGGCCCGAGCGACGGTGTGGAAGGCCAGGTTGAAGCTGACCACCGCCGGGCTGACGCTGTCGTCCACGCCGAGCTTCTCGGTGTCCACGGCGTGGACCACGAAGAAGTAGCGGTGCGTGCGGTCGCCGGGCGGCGGGGCGGCACCGCCGAAGGCGCGCTCACCGAAGTCGTTGGCCACGTGGAAGGATCCGGCCGGGATGCCCCGCCCGTCCCGGTTACCCGCATCGTTGGGCAGCTCGGTGACATCGGCGGGCACGTCGACCAGGATCCAGTGCCAGAATCCGCCCGGGATCGGCGCGTCGGGGTCGAAGCAGGTCACCACGAAGCTCTTGGTGGTCGCCGGGAAGTCCGACCAGCGCAGCTGGGGGGACTGGTTCTGGCCGTCGGCGCCCATGCCGTCGAAGGCGTGGGCCTGGGCCATCGGCTGCCCGTCGGTCACGTCGTCGGAGGTGACGGTGAACGCCGGAACCGCGGGCAGCAGCGAGTACGGATCCGGATCGATCGGGCGCTCCAAGCTCATGCGAGCATCCTCCATCTTCTGGGCTGTGCGTGATCACCGGATGCTCAGCCTAGTGCCTGTCCTTTAACTCGTTTTGCGTTGCGGTGCGGGTGGCGGAACCTCAGACGACGTCTGAGAACCCGCGGCGGTGCCGGTTGCGATAGTGGGCTAAGTGGCTACGCCGCTTCAAAAACAAGATCAAAGACAGGCTCTGAGGTCGACCGACCGCCACCCGCGCGGGCGCACGGCGGATCCGCCACGTGTCCAACGCCGCACAACATGTTGCATATTGTGCAATGGAGATGTGTATTTCGCAGCGACGAGTCGTTAAGCTGTCCCCCGACGGTGCGGCGCGTGATCGAGGAGGCGAACGTGGCGGAGCCCAGCAGCGGCCCCGGTGAGGTGTTGTGCCTGGGGGAGACGATGTCGCTGGTTTCCCCGGCCGCCCCGGTGTCCCTCGAACAGGCCCCGACGTTCACCCTCTCCGCCGGTGGTGCCGAGTCCAATGTGGCCATTCACCTGGCCGCGCTCGGGCACCGGGTCGGCTGGGCCAGCCGGGTTGGCGACGATCCGCTCGGCCGCCGCATGGTGGCGGCCATCGCTGCCGCCGGAGTGGACACCGGCCTGGTGGAGGTGCGCTCCGACGCGCCGACCGGCGTGTACTTCAAGGATCCCGGCCCGCAGGGCACCAGGGTCTACTACTACCGAGCGGGCTCCGCAGCGTCCACAATGGACGAATATTTCCTCGCGGACGAACTGCTCGACGCGCCGCGACTGCTGCACCTCAGCGGCATCACCGCCGCGCTGTCCGACGGCTGCGACCGGCTCGTCCAGCGGGTGCTGACCCGCGAACGCCGCGCCCGGATCACCTTCGACGTCAACTACCGCCCAGCGCTGTGGTCGGTCGAGCGGGCCGGGCCGCGGCTGCGGGAACTCGCCCAGCTCGCCGATGTCGTGTTCGTCGGACTTGACGAGGCGACCACCCTCTGGGGCGTCGAAACCGCTGCGGACGTGCGGAAACTGCTGGATGAGCCGAGTACCGTCGTGGTCAAGGACGGCGCCGATGCCGCCTACGCCCTGGGGGATGACACGGTGGTCGTGCCAGCCCCGAAGGTCGACGTCGTTGAGCCGGTGGGCGCCGGGGACGCCTTCGCCGCCGGATACCTCTCCGGTGTGCTGCGCGGCGAGGACGGCGTCCGGTGCCTGCGGCTCGGGCACATCCTGGCCGCGCAGAGCCTGCTCAGCACCGAAGACCACGTGGCGCCGCCGGATCGTGGCGCGATAGACGAGTGGCTCGGCTACGACGAGCAGCAGTGGGGCACCTTGAGCTTCGGCAGGAGTGAGTGAACGTGGGTTTCTTCGACAAGCTCTTCACCGGCCCGGTCATGGCGATCCTGCGCGGGATGGACCCGCAGCGGACCGTCGAACTGGCCGAGCGGGCGTGGGATCTGGGCATCGAGGCGGTCGAGGTACCGATCGAAACCCAGCGGGCCGAGTCGTCGCTGCGCGCGGCGGTGCTGGCGGGCGCGAAGCGCGATCGACCGGTGGGCGCCGGGACGATCGTGACCACCGAGCAGCTGCACACCGCCAAGGAACTCGGCGCGGCGTTCACCGTGGCGCCGGGCCTGGACCCCGAGGTCGCTCGGCTGAGCGCGGAACTCGACCTGCCGCACCTGCCCGGCGTGGCCACCCCGAGCGAGATCCAGCACGCCCACCGCCTCGGACTGTCCTGGATCAAGGCGTTTCCGGCTGCGGAGCTGGGCGCCGGGTGGTTCCGGGCGATGCTCGGCCCGTTCCCGGGCCTGCGCATGGTGGCCACCGGTGGGATGAACTCGCACAACGCACCGGAATTCCTCGCGGCCGGGGCGGCCGTGGTCGCGGTCGGTTCGGCGTTGGAGGATGCCGACCAGCTGCCCGCCTTGGCGAAGTTGGTCGACAACAGCTGATCGGAGACGGAGTAGACGTGAAGGTCCACATCGGTCCGGACGCCCCGCCGGAGCTTTCGGCGGCGGTCGTCGCGGCGGGTGCCGAGCTCGGCTCGGCCGCGGAGTCCACCGCGCTGATCTGGTACGGCGGCAAGCCCGACCGGTTCGCCGAATTCGACCACTCAGGCCTGGAGTGGGTGCAGCTTCCCTCGGCCGGTATCGAATCCTGGGTGGCCGCCGGTGCGCTGCGCGACGGCATCACCTTCACCTCCGCGGCGGGCACCTACGCCCAGACCGTCGCCGAACACACCCTCGGCCTGATGCTGGCCGGAGCGCGACGGCTGAACGTGATGGCCCGGGCCGATCGCTGGGCGCGTCCGGCGGGCATGCGCGGTCTGTTCGGCGCGACGGTCGGCATCATCGGTGCGGGCGGCATCGGTCGGGCGCTGATCGAGTTGTTGCGGCCCTTCGAGGTTCGGGTGCTCGCGGTGAACAGGTCCGGCAAACCGGTCGACGGGGCGGCCTGGACCTGGGGATCCGACGACGTCGCCGGGGTGGGCCAACTGCTGGCCGAGTCGGACTTCGTCGTGCTGGCCGCGCCGGCGACCGCTGAGACGGCGAAGCTGATCGATGCCGATGCGCTGGCCCGGATGCGCGCCGACGCGTGGTTGGTCAACATCGCGCGCGGATCGCTGGTCGACACCGACGCGCTGGTGGCGGCGTTGGACGCGGAGCGCATCGGTGGCGCGGCGTTGGACGTGACGGACCCGGAACCGCTGCCGGACGGACATCCGCTCTTCCAGCATCCGCGGGCGATCATCTCGCCGCACTCCGCGAACCCGCAGTCGCTGCTGATCCCGGCCCTGGCCCGGCGGGTCGAGGACAACGTTCGCCGGAGGCTGGCGGGCGAGCCGTTGCTCGGCGTGGTCGACCGCGCAGCGGGCTACTGACGCACCCGGGTGGTGCGGGGGTCGGGCGATTTCGCGCGAAACCGCCACCCTCTCTCCACGGGAACTGCCGATTTCCCGTGAAATCGCCCGTTTCCTCGGCACCGGCGCGCAGCCGGTCACGGCCAAGTCCCGAACCTGGCAGGGTGCTTTGCCGGATTTCGGGGCTGCGGTGTTGGGCAGGGCTGCTGTCGCAGCTCGCCGAGATGGTTCGGCGGTGTCCGGGTCGGCGGTGCTTGAGCCGTTAGGATGAGGTCCAGCCAGACGGCGGTGTCGCGGAGGAACCCGGTGCGAATCCGGGGCGGTCGCGCCACTGTGACCGGGGAGCAGCCCCCACTAGCCACTGCCCGGACCGCGATGGCGGCTCGGGCGGGAAGGCGGAGACCTGCGGTGATCCGGGAGCCAGGACACTCCTGCCGCCGTGACCCCACCGGGGCGCGCACCCCGAGAGAGGACGACCGTGAGCGAGCCTGCCCGCGAAACGACTCCCCGCGAAATTGGCCCCGGTGAAATTGGGCCCGGTGAAATTGGGCCCGGTGAAATTGGGCGAGTCCTGCTGCTGTCCACTGCGGACACCGATCTGCTGGCTGCCAAAGCCGCTGCCGCCGACTACCGGGTCGCGAACCCCGCCCGCGTCGCCGCCGAAGAGGTCCCGGCACTGCTCACCGACGTGGACGTGGTGGTGGTCCGCCTGCTGGGTGGCCGTCGGGCCTGGTCGGAAGGCCTCGACGCGGTGCTGGCCACCGGTGTCCCCACAGTCGCGCTCGGTGGCGAGGCCACCCCGGACGCCGAGCTGATGGCACTGTCCACTGTGCCCACCGGGGTCACCGCGCAGGCGCTCGCCTACCTCGTCGAAGGCGGCCCGGAGAACCTCGCCCAGCTGGCCCGGTTCCTCTCCGACACGGTGCTGCTGACCGGGGAGGGCTTCGCCGCACCGGAGAAGATGCCCGAGTTCGGTCGCCACAGCGACCGGCCGCACGATCCGTCCCGGCCCACGGTGGGCATCGTCTTCTACCGCGCCCACGCCCTGGCGGGCAACACCGCGTTCGTGGATTCCCTGGCCGACCAGGTGGAAGACGCCGGTGCCAACGCGGTGGCGGTGTTCTGCGGTTCGCTGCGCGGGCTGACCGATGCGGCCGGGCTGCGCGAGCTGCTCAGCGGCTGCGATGCCCTGGTGGCGACCGTGCTGGCCGCCGGTGGAACCGTGGCGGCGGAGGCGAGTGCGGGTGGCGACGAGGATTCCTGGGACGCCGGTGCGCTGGCCGAACTCGACATCCCCGTCCTGCAGGGCCTGTGCCTGACCACCAGTCGGGCGGTGTGGGCGGAAAGCGACGCGGCGCTGTCGCCGATGGACGCGGCGATGCAGGTCGCGGTGCCGGAGTTCGACGGTCGGCTGATCAGCGTGCCGTTCTCCTTCAAGGAAAGCGGCCCGGACGGCATCCCGGTCTACGTCGCCGATCCGGAGCGGGCGCGGCGCGTCGCGGGCACCGCGGTGTCGCTGGCCCGGCTGCGCCACGTCGACAACGCGGACAAGCGGCTCGGGGTGGTCCTCTCGTCCTACCCGACCAAGCATTCCCGCGTCGGCAACGCCGTCGGCCTGGACACTCCCGCGTCGGCCGTCGTGCTGCTGCGCGCGCTGGCCGCCGCGGGCTACGACCTGGACGGCCTGGACGTGTCCGGGTTGGACGGCGACAGGCTGATCCACCGGTTGATCGCCTCAGGTGGGCACGATGTCGAGTGGCTGACCGAGGACCAGATGTCCGAGGCGGCGATCCGGGTGCCCGCCACGCGCTACCGCGAGTGGTTCGACGCGTTGCCGGAGGCGTTGCGGGCGGCGATGACCGAACACTGGGGCGCCCCGCCCGGCAGCCTCTACGTCGACGACGAGGGTTCGATCTACGTCGCGGCGCTGCGCTTCGGCAACGTGGTGCTGATGATCCAGCCGCCGCGCGGCTTCGGGGAGAACCCGATCGCGATCTACCACGATCCGGACCTCCCGCCGTCGCACCAGTACCTGGCCGCCTACCGGTGGCTGGCCGAGGAGTTCGGCGCGCACGCGGTGATCCACCTGGGCAAGCACGGCACCCTGGAATGGCTGCCGGGCAAGGGCCTCGGCTTGGCGGCCGACTGCGCACCGGACGCGGTGCTGGGCGAGCTGCCGCTGATCTACCCGTTCATCGTCAACGATCCAGGCGAAGGCACCCAGGCCAAGCGCCGCGGGCACGCCGTCGTGGTCGACCACCTGATCCCGCCGATGGCCCGCGCGGACAGCTACGGCGACATCGCCAAGCTGGAGCAGCTGCTCGACGAGTACGCCATCGTCGCCGACCTGGATCCGGCCAAGAAACCCACGCTGCGCAACCAGATCTGGGAGCTGATCACCTCCGCCGACCTGCACCACGACCTGCACCAGGAGGACCAGCCCGACGCGGCGGCCTTCGACGACTTCGTGCTGCACGTCGACGGCTACCTGTGCGAGATCAAGGACGTGCAGATCCGCGACGGCCTGCACATCCTTGGCCGCGCGCCGCGCGATGGCGAACTGGTCAACGACGTGCTCGCGATCCTGCGCGCCCGGCAGGTCTTCGGCGGCACCGTCGGCGCGCTGCCCGGCCTGCGCTCCGCACTCGCCGTCCACTTCGGACTCGACGAGCAGGCGCTGCTGGCCGAGCCGGGCGCGAAGGTGGCCGTGCCGAGCGCGTTGACGCAGCTCGTCGAGGGCCCGGCCGCCTCCGCATCCGATGCGGTCGACCTGCTGGAAGCCTTGGCGCGCAAGCTGATCACCGCACTGGCCGAGACCGGGTGGCAGGCCGGGCAGGTCCGGGAAGTTGTCGCCGGGGTGCTCGGTGCGGCCGTGGACCCGGTGGCTCGGGTGCTGCGCTTCGCCTGCACCGAGGTCGTGCCCCGGCTGGCGCGGACCACCGAAGAGGTCGAGCACATCGTGCACGCGCTGGACGGAGGCTTCGTACCGGCCGGTCCGTCGGGATCGCCGACCCGCGGGCTGATCTCGGTGCTGCCCACCGGCCGCAACTTCTACTCGGTGGATCCGAAGGCCATCCCGTCCCGCAACGCCTTCGACGTCGGCGCGGCGCTGGCCGAGTCGCTGCTGGCGCGGCACCGCGCGGACACCGGGGAATACCCGAGGTCGGTCGGGCTGACCGTGTGGGGCACCTCCGCGATGCGCACCCAGGGCGACGACCTCGGCGAGATCCTGTGGCTGCTGGGCTGCCGCCCGGTGTGGGACGACGCCTCGCGCCGGGTGACCGGCTTCCAGGTGGTGCCGGTGGCGGAGCTGGGCCGCCCGCGCATCGACGTGGTGGTCCGCATCTCCGGCTTCTTCCGCGACGCCTTCCCGCACGTGGTGGCGCTCATCGACGACGCGGTGCGGACCGCGGCCGAGCTGGACGAGCCCGACGAGGACAACTACGTCGCCGCGCACTACCGCGCCGACCTGGCCGAACACGGCGACGAACGGCGCGCCTCGACCCGCGTCTTCGGGTCCAAGCCGGGTGCCTACGGCGCGGGCCTGCTGCCGCTGATCGACGCCCGGAACTGGCGCAGCGACGCCGATCTGGCCGAGGTGTACGCGACCTGGGGCGGTTACGCCTACGGGCGCGGGCTGGACGGCCGGGAGGCGCGCACCGACATGGAGTCGGCGTTCCGCCGCATCCAGGTCGCGGCGAAGAACGTCGACACCCGCGAGCACGACATCGCCGATTCCGACGACTACTTCCAGTACCACGGCGGCATGGTGGCCATGGTGCGGGCCTTGGCCGGGCGGAATCCGGCGGCCTACGTGGGTGACTCGGCGGTGCCGCACGCGGTCAAGACCCGAACGCTGGGCGAGGAGACCAAGCGCGTCTTCCGGGCCCGCGTGGTCAACCCGAAGTGGATCTCGGCCATGCAGCGGCACGGCTACAAGGGTGCGTTCGAGCTGGCGGCCACAGTGGATTACCTGTTCGGCTTCGACGCCACCGCGGGCGTGGTCGACGACTGGATGTACGCGAAGCTGGCCGAGTCGTACGTGTTCGACGACCAGGTGCAGCAGTTCATGCGCCAGTCCAATCCGTGGGCGCTGCGCGGCATGACCGAACGCCTGCTGGAAGCGGCCGACCGCGGCCTGTGGGCCGAACCCGACGAAGCCACCCTCGACGGACTGCGCGCGGTCTACCTGGAACTGGAGGGCCAGCTGGAGGACTGACCCGCGTCATGCGTGGAAGTACCTGTTTCCGCCGCGCAGTGTCACTCACCAGTGCAAAGTCCTGTTTGGACACTGTAGTTAGACCGTATGGGTGGCGAATTCGTTGATATTCCACTCGATCGGGTTGCACTGATTAGTCCAGGCGTATCCGAAAACGGGTTGTGATCCTCTTTCTCAGGGAGACTTTGGACGAGCCGGAGGCGGCAGTCGAACTACGGCGTGCCGGATGGCTCCGGGGGAGGAGGCAACGACATGGCGGACACACGGCGCCGGATGTGGTCGATGGTCGGACTGCTGGCGGTGGCGACGCTGTCGTCGGGCTTGCTGACCACGACGGCGAACGCGGCGGACCCCGACACGTCGGAGACCAAGGCACCGCCCATCGTCGGTGGTCAACCGGCCAAGATCGCCGAACACCCATGGGTGGTGTACCTCACCGACACCCAGGGCAACCAGTTCTGCGGGGGCACGGTCGGCAGGGTGAACAAGATCGTCACCGCGGCGCACTGCGTCAGCGACGAAAAGCCGGAGGCGATCCAGGTCGTCGCCGGGCGGGAGAGCAAGCAGGCCACCGACGGCCAGGTCGCCAAGGTGACCGGCATCTGGGTGCACCCGGCCTACCAGAACGCCAACAGCGGCGCCGATGTCGCCGTGCTGACCCTCGACCAGGAACTGCCGCAGCCGCCGCTGGCGATCGCGTCCAAGGACGACGGTGCGCTCTACCAGGCCGGGAAGACTTCCACGGTGCTCGGTTGGGGCGCCACCGCCGAAGGCGGTCAGGCTTCGGACATCCTGCAGAAGGCGGAGGTGCCGGTGGTCAGCGATCAGGAGTGCCAGAAGGCGTACCCGCAGTACAAGGCGGACGCGATGGTGTGCGCCGGACTCCCGCAGGGTGGGGTGGACAGCTGCCAGGGCGATTCCGGCGGACCGCTGGTGGTCGAGAACAAGCTGGTCGGGATCGTCTCCACCGGCAACGGCTGCGCCCGGCCGAACGCCCCGGGCATCTACACCAGGGTGTCGACGTACCACGATGATGTCCAGGCACAACTGGGGTCCTGAAGCCTTCCTGGTGGTCGTCGCGGATCGCGGTCCGAACGGTGTGGGATTCGGACGTCGCCTCGACCAAGGGATCCCGGACATCAGGTGCATCGACGATCCTCGCGAGCGGACGCCGGATTCCGCCACCGCGCGGATGTGGTGAAAGCGGCTCTGCCGCTGGTGGAATCGAAACGGCCGGGGCGCTGCTGGAGCGCCCCGGCCGTGTTACGCGGGCGTCAGCCGGAGCTGCGGGCCGAGTTCCCGAGCCAGGCGGGTGGCCAGCGAGCGGAACATGCGCACCGCCGGGTTCCGGTCGTCCGCGCGGGTGGCCAGCACGCTGTGCTCCCACGGCGCGTCCAGCACCGGCACGCACACCGTGCCAGGCCAGGGGTAGTAGCGCCGGAAGGATTCCAGCGCGGAACCGGCGCCGCGCCCGGCGGCCGCCGCGGCGAGGACTTCGTGCGGGGTGACGCCGTGATCGCTGCTGCGTCGTGGCGAGAGCCCGCCGCGCGCTCCGGCGAAGTACAGGTAGTCGGTGAACTGGCGCGGGGTGAACTCCGGGACGCGGATGTAGGGCAGTTCGAGGATGTCCGCCAGCCGCACCGCCGGGGCATCGGCCAGCTCCCACGACGCGGGCACCACCACGATCCGCCGCTCGGTGGTCAGCACGTCCACGGCGATCCGGTCGTCGTCCGGGGCGGGCCGCACGAAGGCCACGTCGACCCGGTGCTGCACCAGCGCGGAGACGTGTTCGGTGAAGTCCAGCGGTAGCAGCTCGATCGGGATTTCCGGGTGGGACTGGCGAAAAGTCCGCACCGTGGCGGGGGTGAGCTCGGCGGAACCGTGCCCCATGATCCCGACTCGCAGCGTGGTCGCCGCACCCGCATCGGCGACGTCCGCGATCGCGGCATCGGCCGCCGCCAGCAGGGATCGCGCGTGCCGGGCCAACCGTTCACCGGCCGGGGTGAGCCGCACCGGCGTGCGATCGAACAGGCGGGTCCCGAGTTCGCGCTCCAGCTGCTTGATGTGCGCTGTGACCGATGCCGGTGAGCGGAACAAGCGTTCGGCGGCGCGCCCGAAGTGGCCTTCCTCGGCCACCGCGAGGAAGGACGCCAACCGCCGCAGGTCCATGTCCGCAGCTTACGAACGCCCGCCAGCGCGGGCGCGCCACGCGTTCGCCGGATCTACTCCGAACCGGAGTCCGAAACCCCCACATCGCAACGGGTTTCAGGCAAAGGCAGATCTGATTCCGCGATGCGGAAGCGTGCTCGGTGTGGGTGCGAGGCGAAAATCACGGGTCGCGTTCACGAATCGTGAATGCCCGGTGCGGTGGCGCGATCACCCGGCATACAACCAGGCCGTGCGGAACAAATGGTTACCGGCGGCGTTCCTGCTGACCGCCGCGGGCTGGGGCGCGAACCAGTTCTCCTCGCTGCTCGGCGCGTACCAGGCCGAACTGGGGCTGTCCGAACAGGCGGCCACCGGGCTGCTCGCGCTCTACGTGGCCGGGCTGCTGCCCGGTCTGCTGCTGGGCGGACCGCTGGCGGACCGCCACGGTCGGCGACCCGTCGTCTTCGGCGCGATCGTGATCAGCGCGGCCGCGACGACGGCGCTGATGGCGGGCGTGATCGCCGCGCCGTGGCTGGCGGTGGGCCGACTGCTGACCGGGGTGAGCACCGGTGCGGTCCTGGCGGCGGGCAGCGCGTGGGTGCGCGATCTGTCGCACCCGCCGTTCGGCACCGCGGTCGAGGACGGCGTGGGTGCGCGCCGAGCCGGGGTGCTGCTGTCGATGGGGTTCAGCGTGAGCGGCCTGGTGTCCGCGCTGATCGCGCAGTGGGGGCCGGGTCCGCTGGTCAGCGCCTACCTGCCGCACCTGGTGTTGTGCGCGGCGGGGCTGGCGCTGGCGTGGGCGTGTCCGGAGACGCGACCCCGCGAGGTTTCCCGCGGGCCGCGCCGCAGCGGCGTTCGGGACCCGCGGTTCCGGCGGCTGGTGCTGCCGGTCGCGCCGTGGGTTTTCGTCGGCCCGACCGTGGCCTTCGGTGTGCTCCCCGGTCTGGTCACCGCGGATCTGCCCGGGTTCGAGCTCGTCTACGCGGGCGTCGCGACGCTGATCACGCCGGGATTCGGAGCGGTCGTCCAGCCGCTGGCTCGGCGGGTCGCGCGTCGCGGTGAACGGGCCCCGGCCGTCGTCGGGCTGCTCGCGATCGCCGCCGGGCTGGCGTTGGCGGCCATCGCGGTGTGGTGGGTGCTGCCGGGACTGGCGCTGTTCGCCGATCTCCTGCTGGGTACCGGCTACGGGTTCGCCGCGACGTTCTGCCTGACGGTGGTCGGCCGCATCGCGGCGCCGTCGGATTTGGCCAGGCTGACCGCGGTGTTCTGGGCGATCGCCTACATCGGTTTCTGCACGCCGTTCGCGGTCAGCCTGCTGGCCACCTTCGTCGCGCCGCCGGTGCTGCTGCTGGCGCTGGTCGGCCTGGCGCTGTTGACCTGCGCGGCGGTGTCAGCCCGCGACCAGACCGACCGAGATGGTCAACAGCGCCGTCGCGCTGATCACATCCAGCGACTTCGCGACGCGGGGGTGCTGTAGCTGGTCGGCGATGCGGGCCGCGGCGAGCACGATCGTGAGTTCCCAGACCGCGGCGAGCGCCAGGAAGACCGCGCCGAGCAGCACCAGTTGCAGGGCCGGTTGTGCCGCACCGCCAACGAACTGCGGCAGGAACGCGACGCTGAACAGCAGCATCTTCGGGTTCGTGAGGTTGCTCAACAGCCCGCGCAGGTAGGGGTTGGCCGAGTTGGCGGACGGCGTGGTGAGCGCGCCCTCGGCGGATTCCTTCCTGGTCAGCCACAGCCCGCGCAGGATCGTCGCCGCGAGGTAGCCCAGGTAGGCGGCGCCGATCCACTTCAAGGTGGACAGCACGGCCGGTCGGCTGGTGATCAGCGCGCCGAGCCCGGAGATCACCAGCGCCACCTGCGCGATGCTCGCGGTGTGGATCCCGGCCAACGCGCCCAGCCCGGCCCGACGGCCGGCGGTCAGCGAGGCGCGCAGCAGCACGAAGGCGTCCACACCGGGGGTGAGGATGACGACCGCGCTGGCCAGCAGGAAGGTGGGCAACGGGGTCAGGTCCAGCAGCACGGCATTCCTCCTTCGCGACAGCACGCGGCAGCGATCACTTGATCAGGGGTAGATCTGTCACCTGTTCAGGCGCAGTTCGCGGACCCGGTGCTGCACGAGCTCCAGGTCCGCGTCGGATCGGGAAGGATTAACGACCGTCAAAATCGGTCCACCCAGAAAAATCTCCCGTCGACAACGAGTTTAACAGAATATTTTCCTAACGATCTGTGAGTTGCGCCTCGTGATGTTCCTGGGGCCTGGGTGACTACGGTGTGCCGTCGGCAAGATCGGCGAGAGGTGGAGGCACGGCGTGGGGCGTGGCAGTGATCGCAGGACCGGAGCGACGCGCGGCGGTGCGCTGCTGCGGCTGGTCGTCACCAGCGCCGTGACCGCGCTGGCCAGCGTGCACCCGGTGGCGGCCAGCGCCGAAGAACAGCCCGAAGCGCGGGTGCTCGGCGGTACGGACGTCACCACCGACGACGCGCCCTGGGTGGTGGCGCTCGTCGACGACTACGACCGCCAGATCTGCGGCGGCACCCTGGTGAGTCCGATCAAGGTCGTCACGGCCGCGCACTGCACCGTGAACCCGATCACCGGCGAGCAGCGCAGCCCGGCCGAGATCCGCGCGATCGCCGGACGCACCGACCTGCGCAGCGATCTTGGCGTGGTCGGCGAAGTGGAGCGGATCTGGGCCCACCCCGACTACCAGAACTACGTCAACGGCGACGACATCGCGGTCCTGACCCTGCGAACGCCGATGCCGCAGCGTCCGCTGGCGATGGTCGGTCCGGGCGAAACGGCGCCCTACCGGCCGGGCACGATCGGGCGGGTCTTCGGTTGGGGCCGAACGAGCGAATCGGGGCCGCCCTCGGACACGCTGCGCTCGGTCGAAATCCCGATCGCCAGTGACGAAACCTGCCATCGCGCGTACTCGAACTTCGACAGCCGCAGCATGTTCTGCGCCGGGGTCCCGGAGGGCGGCAGCGACGCCTGCGCCGGGGACTCCGGCGGTCCGATCGTCGCCGACGGCCGCCTGATCGGAGTGGTCTCCTACGGCACCGGCTGCGGTCGCCCCAACACCCCCGGCGTCTACACCCGGCTGGCCAGTTATGCCGGAGAGCTGTCGGCGCAGCGGTAGTTCGCGGCCGTCCGGAGTGGTGTTGACTACTCCTGATGCTGGTAAATGCGGGTTTCGAGACCCGACTGTGATATCAGGGAATAGTGACCCTTCAGCCACTTGCGACCGCCGTCCACCGCGCATACACCGCGGACCTGGACGCCGGTGACTTCTACCGGATGTTGCGCCTGCGCGTCGACGTGTTCGTGGTCGAGCAGAAGTGTCCCTACCCGGAGCTGGACGGTCGCGACCTGGAGGAGACCACCAGGCACTTCTGGATCGACTCAGCCGACGGCTACGTGCTGGGCTACCTGCGGTTGCTGGAGGACCCCGACGGCACCTACCGGATCGGCCGGGTCTGCACCGCCAGGGGCGCGCGCGGGCTGGGCCTGGCCCGCAAGCTGATGCGCGCCGCCGTCGCCGAGGTGCGGCACTCGCCCGTGGTGCTCGCCGCGCAGACCTACGCGGTGGACTTCTACCGCACCTTCGGCTTCGTCGAAGACGGTGAGGAATACCTGGAAGACGGCATCCCGCACATCGACATGCGCCGCGAGCCGCGTCGGCCCTCGTGACGGCTCGGATCACCGCGTCGCCGTCGCCGCCGCGGAAAATCTCGACCACTCCGGTCTCCGCTGCGCGCTGCTCTCGCAACTGATCGTCCGCACTCCGCTGGCGGCGATCGCCGTCCCGGCAACGAGATCCAGGACGGGTTCTTGGTCACGCGCTGGTTGGTGCGCTGATCGGGTTCTGCGACGATGCACGTTGATCCGAATGCAAGGGGTGCGCCAGGAAGCCGGTGGGAATCCGGCACGGTCGGCGCCACTGTGACCGGGGAGCTGCCCTCCCTCGCGAGCCACCGGGGTTGACCTGGGAAGGCCGGCGGGCAGCGGTGATCCGGGAGTCAGGACACTGCCGCCCCTCGCCCTCCGACACCGGGGCGTCCGAACCCCGAGGAAGGAACTCCAGGCATGCCAGCTACGACCACCCCGGGATTCCCCTTCTCCGCCGTCGTCGGCCACGACGATCTCCGGCTCGCGCTGCTGCTCAACGCCGTGCACCCGCGCATCGGCGGGGTACTCGTGCGGGGTGAGAAGGGCACCGCGAAGTCGACCGTGGTGCGCGCTCTGGCGGCGTTGCTGCCACCGCTGGAGGTGGTGGCGGACTGCCGATTCGGGTGCGCTCCGCGGCATCCAGACCAGCAGTGCCCGGACGGCCCGCACGAGGGCGCAGCGACGCAGCGACCCGCGCAGCTCGTCGAGCTCCCGGTGGGCGCCACCGAAGATCGCCTGATCGGCTCGCTGGATCTGGAGCGCGCGTTGACCGAAGGAGTCCGCGCCTTCCAGCCGGGCCTGCTCGCCGCCGCGCATCGCGGTGTGCTCTACGTCGACGAGGTGAACCTGCTGCACGACCACCTCGTGGACCTGCTGCTGGACGCGGCGGCGATGGGCCGCGCGCACGTCGAGCGGGACGGTGTTTCGGTGTCGCACGCGGCGTCGTTCCTGTTGGTGGGCACCATGAATCCGGAGGAGGGCGAGCTGCGGCCGCAGTTGCTCGACCGGTTCGGGCTCACCGTGCAGGTCGCGGCGTCGCGGGAGGTCGCGACCCGGACCGAGGTGGTGCGGCGACGCCTGGCCTTCGAGGCGGATCCGGCCGGGTTCGCCGCGCGGTGGGCCGAGGCCGACGCCGAGTTGGCGGCGCGGATCTCGGCCGCCAGCGGCCGGGTGGACTCGGTGGTCCTGCCCGACGCCGAGCTGCGCCGGATTTCCGCGCTGTGCGCGGCCTTCGACGTCGACGGCATGCGCGCGGACCTGGTGCTGGCGCGCACCGCCATCGCGCACGCCGCCTGGCGCGGTGCGGACGCGGTCGCCGAACCGGATGTCGAGGCGGCGGCCCGGCTCGCGCTGCCGCATCGGCGCCGCCGCGATCCGTTCGACGAGCCCGGCATGGCCGAAGACCAGCTGCAACAGGCGCTGGCCGAGGCTGCGGAGCACGCCGACGACGGTGACGACGAGCCGCCGGAAGGCCCGGACGGCGGCGGCGAACCGCCGGAAGGGCCGCCGGAGCCCTCCGGTGGCTCGGGTGGCGCGCAGGACCAGGAGCGCGGCGACGGCCGGGCGCCCGCGGAACGCCCGGCGGGCGCGCCGACGCCCGCGTTCCGGGCGCGGTTGCTGGAGGTGGCGGGGCTGGGCGAGGGTGCGCCGGGGCGCCGGTCGCGGTCCCTGGCGCGCGGCGGTCGGACGACCCGTTCATCCACTGTGGACGGAAACGGCATCCACCTGTCGGCCACCCTGGCCGCGGCGGCTCCGCAGCAGATGGCCCGCGGGCGCAGCGGCGCGGGCCTGCTGTTGCGGCGCGACGACCTGCGGTTCGCCATCCGGGAAGGGCGGGAGGGAAACCTCGTGCTGTTCGCGGTGGACGCGTCGGGGTCGATGGCCGCGCGCGAGCGGATGTCGGCGGTCAGCGGCGCGGTGTTGTCCCTGCTGCGGGATGCCTACCAGCGGCGTGACAAGGTCGGCGTGGTCACCTTCCGAGGTGACTCGGCTGAGCTCGCGCTGCCGCCAACGTCCTCTGTGGACATCGCGGTGACGCGGATGCGGCAGCTGCGCACCGGTGGTCGCACGCCGTTGGCCGACGGGTTGTTGCGGGTGCGCCAAGTGGTGCGGCGCGAGCGGGTGCGGGATCCGCGGCGGCGGGCCCTGGTGGTGCTGCTGACCGACGGAAAGGCCACCGTTGCGGTGGATTCCGAAGTCACCGGAGCACTTCGGGCGCGGCGTGCGGTGGATGACGCGCTGCGCGCGGCAGGGCTGCTCGGTGAAACGAACGTGGCGTCCGTTGTGGTGGACTGCGAGGACGGTCCGGTCCGGCTCGGCCTGGCGGCCCGACTGGCCGGTGCACTGGGCGGTCCCTGCCTGCGCTTGGCGGAACTGTCAGCGGACAACGTGGCCGGCGTGGTCCGCGCTGTGCAGGCTGATCACCGTCGCGCCGCTTGATTTCGTTTTGGTTACGAGATCGGACATTGCGCGTACGGAACCAGCCGACTGATTGGTACGGTGACTGCCGTCCACCTGACCCCCAGGGGTGGACTTCCAAAGTGCCCCCGCGCTCCCAGCGACCCCCAGGCCGGTTGAGTGCGGGGGCTCTTTCGCGAGCTCTCCACGGTCAGGCATCCCGCATCTGCCCAGTGGAAACAGGGCGACCAGCGACGCGAGCGGTCGTCCTCCTCCGGCGTCGATGCACCTGTTGCAGCGGGCCTCGTCCACAGTGCCTTTCTCCGGGGTGTCCAACCGGCGCGCGGATCACCGGTCGAAGATCAACCGGCGACCAGTGCGTGGCGTTGGTACCGGCGGCGGCAGACGGTGGCCGCGATCACCAGCGGAACCGCCACACCTGCGGCGACGCCGAACACCAGCGCGAACGAGCCGCTTTCGGCGAAGGGACCGGCGAGGGCCGAGGCGACCGCGCTACCGAGGAACAGCGCCGATGCGAACAGTGCCACGGCCGTGCCCCTCGACTCCGGCGCCACCGAGGTGACCCAGGTCTGCAACGACGAATGCATGAACGACCAACCGCCACCGAGCAGCAGCGCCGTGATCACAACGGTCACGATGTTGGTGTCGACGGCCACGACCAGGTAGCCGAGGAACATCGCGCTGCCGCCGATCGCGATCAACTGCCAGACCGCCAGCCGCTGCCCGAGGGCTTTGACCAGCCGGGACGACGCCCACACCGCGGCGCCGTAGGTGGCGGTCGCAATTCCGGCCACGGCCACGTCGATGCCCTCGTGCACCAGTGCGGTGGCGAGGAAGGTCATGGTGCCCAGCAGCACCGCGCCCTCGACGAAGACCAATCCGAAGACCAGCAACGCCCAACGATTCCGCAGCACCGCCATCAGGTGGCTGCGCGCGTCTTCGCCCTGGGCGCGTTCCGGCTCCGACAGCCTGCGCAGCAGGATCGAGCACCCGGCGGCGCAGATCGCCGGAACCGCGAAAACCGCGCGCCAGTCCACGAAACCGGCCACCAGTCCGCCGACCGCGGTCGCCAGCGCGATGCCCATCGCCGAGGCCGCCATCAGGTCCGAAAGCGCCCCCTGCCGGTGTTGCGGCGGCACCGTGTCACCGACGTAGGTCAGCGATGCGGGCACCACGGCGCCCATGCAGGCGCCGGTGACCACGCGGGCCGCGATCAACACCGCCAGGTTCGGCGCCAGCGCGGACACCAGCCCCGCCGCAGCGGCGCCGAGCAGCGTGCCGCGCATGACCGGCAGTCGGCCGAAGCGGTCCGACAGCACCCCCCAAAGCGGCTGGGTTAGGCCGTAGGCGAGGAAGTAGGCGCTGGCCGCGGTGACCGCGGCGGCCAGCGGTACGTGCAGGCCGAGCGCGATCAGCACCAGCATCGGGGTGACGGCGAAGCGGTCGAAGTTGGAGGTCAGCGTGGCGAACGACAGCAACAGCGGTGGTCTGGTCGGCATCAGGCGGCTCCAGGGGAATTGGCACGCCCGTCTATGTTCGCCGACCGCACCGATCCAGGCCGCAGTGAAGTTGACCACCCTCGGTGTCCTGGGCTCGCAAGGACGCCGCCGCTTCGCGCCGCAGGCGTTGGTTAGGGTCGGGACATGCCTCAAGGACAGCCCTCGACAGTGCCGGAGGACGGCCTGACGACCCGCCAGCGCCGCAACCGACCGCTGGTCGTGGTGCACACCGGTGAGATGAAGGGCAAGTCCACCGCGGCGTTCGGGCTCGCGCTGCGCGGCTGGAACCAGGGTTGGTCGATCGGTGTGTTCCAGTTCGTCAAGTCCGCCAAGTGGCGCGTCGGCGAGGAGGCGGCGTTGCGCGCCCTGGGGCGGTTGCACGAGGAGACCGGCGAGGGCGGTCCGGTCGAATGGCACAAGATGGGCGAAGGCTGGTCGTGGGCCCGCAAGAAGGGCAGCGACGAAGACCACGCCGCCGCAGCACTGGAGGGCTGGCGGGAGATCGCCCGCCGGATCGCCACCCAGCGCCACGGCCTCTACGTGCTCGACGAGTTCACCTACCCGCTGCACTGGGGCTGGGTCGATGTCACGGAGGTCGTCGACACCCTGCACAACCGCCCCGGCCACCAACACATCGTGATCACCGGCCGCCACGCCCCGCCAACCCTGATCGAAGCCGCCGACCTGGTGATGGAAACCACCAAGATCAAACACCCCATGGACACCGGCCAAAAAGGCCAAAAGGGCATCGAGTGGTGACGGATGATTTCCAGGTGAAGGGCACCTTTGACCGGCATAGTCAGTCAAAGGTGCCCTTCACCCAGCACCCGATCGGGTATCCGCGGGTGGTTGTCGCGGCGCCCGCTTCGGGGCAGGGGAAGACGACGGTGGTGACCGGGTTGCTGGCGGCGCTGCGGCGCAGGGGCGGCGCGGTCGCGCCGTTCAAGGTCGGCCCGGACTACATCGATCCCGGCTACCACCGGATCGCGGCCGGTCGCCCGGCCCGCAACCTCGATCCGGTGCTGGTGGGGGAAGAACGCATCGCCGCGCTGTTCCGGCACGGCGCCTCGGGCGCCGATCTGTCCATTGTGGAAGGCGTGATGGGGTTGTTCGACGGGCGCATCGGGCCCGGTGGCGAGATCGCCGCCGGGTCCACCGCGCACCTCGCGCAACTGCTGAACGCCCCGGTGGTGCTGGTCGTCGACGGCACCGGGCAGAGCCACAGCCTCGCCGCCCTGCTGCACGGCTTTCGCAGCTACCGTCCGGAGATCCGGGTCAGCGGCGTGATCCTCAACCGGGTCGGTTCGCAGCGGCACGAGCAGGTGCTGCGCGACGCGGCGGAAAACGCGGGCCTGCCGGTGCTCGGCGCGATCCCGCGCACCGAGGACCTCGCCGTGCCGTCGCGGCACCTCGGCCTGGTCACCGCCGCCGAGCACGGCGAAGAAGCCACCCGAGCCGTCGACAGGATGGCCGAGATCGTCGCCCGCTCGGTCGATCTCGGCGCGGTCGCCGCACTCGCCCGTTCGGCTCCGGAGCTGCCCGGTCCGGCCTGGGATCCGCGCGCGGAGGTCGAGCCGCAGGCGAACCCGGTGGTCGCGGTGGCGGGCGGGCGCGCGTTCACCTTCGCCTACGCCGAGCACGTCGAACTGCTCGAAGCGGCCGGTGCCGAGGTCGCGGTGCTCGACCCGCTGCGCGACGAACGGCTCCCGGAGCGCACCGCGGGTCTGGTGCTGCCGGGCGGCTTCCCCGAACAGCACGTCGCCGAGTTGTCGGCGAACACCGCGCTGCGCAAGGAAATCGCGGCGCTGGCCGACAGCGGAGCGCCGATCCACGCGGAGTGCGGTGGACTGCTGTACCTGGCCGAGGAACTGGACGGCCACCCGTTGTGCGGAGTGCTGGGGGCGCGGGCGCGGATGTCGCCGCGGCTGGTGCTCGGCTACCGCGACGCGGTGGCCGCCGCCGATTCCGCGCTGTTCGCCGAAGGAGCACGCGTGAGCGGACACGAGTTCCACCGCACCGTCCTGGAACCCGCGCACGGGCCGCGGCCCGCGTGGCACTGGCGGGGCGCCGGCGGCGGTGAGGGACATGTCGCAGGCGGGGTGCACGCCTCCTACCTGCACACCCACCCGGCCGGTCAGCCCGGCGCGGTCGAACGGTTCGTGGCGAGGTGCGCGCGATGAGACTCGTCGGCGTCGGGGTCGGCCCCGGCGATCCGGAAATGCTGACCTTGGCCGCACTGCGCGAAATCCGGTCGGCGGGCACGGTGTTCGTCCCGGTGCTCTCAGCCGATGAACAGGGCCGCGCGGAAGCCGTTGTCCGGGCCCACCTCGGGGACGACGAACGCGTGCGGCGACTGGTGTTCGCGTTGGCCGATCCGGTCGACGGACCGCAGGACCGGCGGCGCAGGCACTGGGACGACGCCGCCGAAGTCGTCGTCAACCGGTTGCGGGAGCACGGCGGCAGCGTGGTCTTCGCCACGCTCGGAGATCCCGCGGTGTATTCGACATTCAGCTACCTCGCGGCAACTGTTGTCGAGTTGTTGCCCGACGTCGAACTGGCCACCGTACCGGGGATAACCGCGATGCAGGCGACCGCCGCGCAGGCCGGGATAGCGCTGGTCGAGGGTGCGGAATCACTTACCGTGATACCGGTGATGCGGGACGTGACGGCGCTGCGGGAGGCGTTGCGGTCACGCGGTACGGTCGTTGCCTACAAAGGCGGGCGGCGGCTCGGTGAGCTGCGCGCCGCGATCGCCGAAAGCGGAGCCTTGGAGCGTTCGGTCTACGCCGAGCACCTGGGTACACCGGACGCGCGCGTGCTACCACTGTCCGATGTGTCCGAAGTGGACGATGCGCCTTATCTGTCCACTGTGGTAGTGCTTCCACCCCGAGGCGGAAGAGGAGAACAATGGTGACTGGCCGGATCTCGTTCATCGGTGCCGGACCCGGCGCGGCCGACCTGATCACGGTCCGCGGCGCCCGACGCATCGCCGACGCCGACATCGTGGTGTGGGCCGCGAGTCTGGTCGCCCCGGAATGCATCCAGGAACACGCGCGCAGCGACGCCGAACTCGTCGACTCCTCCCGGCTGACGCACGAACAGGCGCTGGAGATCTACCGGCGCGCCGAGCGGGACAAGCTCAACGTCGCTCGGGTGCACTCCGGCGACCCGTCGCTGTGGGGTGCGGTCCAGGAGCAGTACGACGCGTGCGCGCGGATGAACCTGGAAGTCGAGATCGTGCCCGGAGTTCCGGCGTTCTCCGCGGCCGCGGCCGCCGTCGGGCGGGAGCTCACCGTGCCGGAGGTCGCCCAGTCGCTGGTGCTGACCCGGCTGGAGGGCGGCAAGACGCCGATGCCCGAAGGCGAGAAGGTGCGCGAGTTCGCCAAGCACGGCACCACGATGGCGCTGTTCCTCTCCGCCGCGCGCACCGGTCAGCTCGTCGAGGAGCTGCAGGCCGGTGGCTACCCCGACGACACCCCGGTGCTGGTGGCCTACAAGGTCACCTGGCCCGACGAGCTGCTGCTGCGCACCACGCTCGCCGAGCTGGAGAAGACCGTCAAGCAGCACAAGCTGTGGCGGCACACGCTGTTCATCGTCGGCAAGGGGCTCAGCAGCACCGGCACCCGCTCGCACCTGTACCACGCCGGGCACTTCCACACCTACCGCCGCGCCGACCCGGCCGCGCGCCGCGCGCTGCGGGCCGAGCGCCCCAGCGCCCCGCGCCGCCCCAGCGCCCCGACCCGCTCCAGTGCCCCGAACCGCTCCGACGACTCGGGTGAAGGTCCTCGGGTGCGTGACTCCGACGTCGCCTGGTGGGCGGTGCGCGACTGGCAGGAGAGCGCGCGAGCAGCGTCGCGAACCACGGCCAACCGCTCCATCCCGGTCCGCCGGGTCAACGAGGCCCAATCCCAACTCTTCACCACCGATGCGGTAGCAGTCCCAGCTGAACGGGACTCCCACCCGGACGAACCGGCCGAAAGCCCCCCTCGTCCCAGCGTCGTCGCGGTGCCGGTTCCGGATGAGCGGGACCCTCGCCCGGATGAAGCGGGCGGAAGTGCCGCTCACCCGGACGGTGTCGCGGTTGTGGTTCCGGGCGAGCGGGACGCCCGGTCGGATGATGCGGATGAACGGGACCCCCGCCCTGAGGTAGCGCCGGACGGCGTGGCGTCGCGGCGGACTTCGGCGGCGCGCACCACGACCTCCCGGGCGACCGCGAAGGCGGCTCCGGCGAAGCGGGGCAAGGGTGCGTCGACGGCCAAGTCGACCGCGGCGAAGCGGACGACCTCGGCGAAGGGCAAGCCGACCGCGCGGCGCAAGCCCGCAGCGAAGCCGGATGAGCAGGGCGAGTAACGAGGCGCAGCCGCCGTTGCGGGAGCCGGACCTGCCGCGCACCGCGAAGGTCCGGCCCAAAGCGCTGCGCACCGGGTTCACCACCGGCGCATGCTCGGCCGCAGCGGCCAAGGCGGCCGCTGAACTGCTGGTCACCGATTTGCTCCCGGCCACAGTGGACATTCCGTTCCCGGATGGCCGGTACCGCCGCTTCCAGGTGGACTCCGGGCGGCTCGAACCCGCGACGGCCGTCGTCGTCAAGGACGCGGGCGACGACCCCGACGTCACGCACGGCGCGCGGCTGACCGTCGCGGTCACGCCCCGGGACGACGGCGAGGTCGTGCTGCGCGGCGGCGAGGGCGTGGGCGTCGTGACCAAGCCCGGCCTCGGCCTGGAGGTGGGTGGACCGGCGATCAACCCGGTGCCCCGCGAGATGATCACCAACGCGGTTCGCGAGGCGCTCGGCGAACGCGGCGCGGACGTCACGATCACCGTGCCCGGCGGGGAGAAGATGGCCTACAAGACCACCAACCGGCGGCTGGGCATCTTCGGCGGCATCTCGATCCTCGGCACCACCGGTATCGTGCGGCCGTTCTCCACCGCGTCGTGGCGCTCCAGCGTCGAGCAGGCGGTGTCGGTGCTCGCCGCGCAGGGTGGCCGGATCGCGGTGCTGTCCACCGGGGGGCGCACCGAGAAGGCCGCGATGCGGCTGCTCCCGGACGAACCCGAAGTGGCGTTCATCGAGGTCGGCGACTTCACCGGCGCGGCGCTGCGGCGCGCCGTCGACCAGGGGCTGGACGAGGTCGTGTTCGTCGGCATGATCGGGAAGCTGACCAAACTCGCCTCCGGCGTCGTGATGACGCACTACACGAGATCCAAAGTGGACACCGCGCTGCTCGCCCGGCTGACCGCCGAGTTCGGTGGGCACCCGGCGCAGGTCGTCGAGATCGAGCAGGCCGCCACCGCCCGTCGAGCATATGAACTCTGGCAGCGCAGTGGGCTGCTCACGGCGTGTGCGCACCGGCTGTGCGAGCAGGTGGCAGCAGTATTGGAGCGGTTCAGCGAGGAATGCGGCCGTCGGCTGCGTGTTCGGGTCGCGATGGTGGACTTCGACGGCGAACACGTGGTGGCGGCCACCGAGGCGAGGTGGGTGAAGTGGCAGTCACGGTGATCGGGGTCGATGGTGGCGACCTCCCGAAGGGCAGCGCCGAGGTGCTGGAGGCGGCGCGACTGGTGGTGGGCGGGAAGCGGCACCTCGAAGCGCACGCGCCGGAACACGCGCGCAAGCTCGAACTGGGGCCGCTGGAACCGGCGCTCAACGCGCTGGCCGCGCTGTCCGGCGAGGAGTCCGGCGTGGTGCTGGCCTCCGGTGATCCCGGCTTCTTCGGCGCGGTGCGCGCGCTGCGCGAACGCGGCATCCGGTGCACGGTGCTGCCGTCGACCTCCAGCGTGCAGCAGCTGATGGCGCGCGTCGGCCGCTCCTGGGACGACGTCGTGGTGGTCAGTGCGCACGGTCGCGACCTCACCCAGGCGATCAACGTCTGCCGGGCGCGACCGGCCGTTGCGGTGCTGACCGCGCCGAAGGCGGGCCCGGCCCAGATCGGCTCCGGACTGGACGGTTGGCGGCGCACCATGGTCGTCGCCGAAGACCTCGGTGGACCCAACGAGTCGGTGGTCACCCTCGAACCGGCCGAGGCGGCGAAGCGCAGCTGGCACGAGCCGAACATCGTGCTCTGCCTGGCCGAACTCGACGACGTGCCGCACCGGGGCTGGATCGCCGGTGGCGAGCCGGTGCCCCCGGCCAGTGGTTGGGCGCTTTCCGAGGACGAGTTCTCGCACCGCGACGGCATGATCACCAAGGCCGAGGTGCGGGCGGTGGCACTGGCCAAGCTCGCGCCCCGACCGGGCACGCTGGTCTGGGACGTCGGTGCGGGCTCCGGTTCGGTCGCGGTGGAATGCGCCCGGCTGGGCGCGGCGACGATCGCGGTGGAGTCCGACGCGGCGCAGGTGGTGCGGCTGATCACCAACGCGGCCAGCCACGGCGTGGACGTGCGGATCGAGGAGGGGGCCGCGCCGCAGGCGCTGCGCGACCTGCCCCGACCGGACGCGATCTTCGTCGGGGGCGGCGGGACCGAGGTCGTCACCGCGTGCGCGCACGCGGGAGCGTCCCGCATCGTGGTGGCGCTGGCCGCGCTGGACAGGGTCGGGCCCACCCGTGATGCGCTGCGCGCGGCGGACTACGAGGTCGACGGCGTGCAGCTGTCGGCGGCCCGGCTGGCCGAACTGCCCGACGGCGCGGCGCGGCTGGAGGCCGCGAACCCGGTGGTCCTGATCTCCGGCTACCGCAAACCGCGATGACCCCCGCGCCGCGAGGCGACTTGCGGGTAGCGCCTCGTTCGGGTGCGAGGTGAAGGGCACCTTTCGCCAACTTACTTGGTAAAAGGTGCCCTTCACCTCGCTAGAACACGGTGCGTGCGTGGGTGGATTGGCTGGGGCCGGCGGGTCGTAGGGTGGTGGCTGTTCTGCTGGGGGACTGGCTGGACGCCTGAGTTCGCCGGAGTGCGGCGGCCTGCGCGAGAAGAATTGACGAGGTAGGGGAGTTGCAGTGATCGGTCTGTTCGCGGTGACCGCGGCGGGGCGGCGGGCCGCTGCCGAGCTGGCCGGACGCCTGGGGCCGGACGCGGTGGTCGCCGACGGTCCGATCTCGTCGGCCTTGCACCGCCTGTGGGACCACCTGGATGCCGCGGTGTTCTTCCTGGCCAGCGGCGCCACGGTGCGCCTGGTCGCGCCGCTGCTGCGGGACAAGCACACCGACCCCGCGGTGGTCTGCGTCGACGAGGCGCGCCGCTTCGCGATCGCCCTGACCGGTGGCCACGCCGGCGGCGCGAACGCGCTCACCGAGCAGGTCGCCGACGTGCTCGGCTGCGTCCCGGTGGTCACCACCGCCACCGACAGCACCGGCACCACCCCGCTGGACGAACTGGCCGCCCAACTCGACGCCACTGTGGACGGTGATCTGGCGGCCTGCGGCGTCGCGATCCTCGACGGGCTGCCGGTGCGCCTGGTCAACCCGCACGGCTTCCCGCTACCTGCCCTACCGGCCAACGTCACCCCCGACGCCGAGGCGCCACTGTGGACGATCGTGATCGACGATCGGCGGCCGACGCAGGACGAGGAGCGGACGCTGCGGCTCATCCCGCGCACCCTGGTGGTGGGCGTCGGATCCGCGCGCGGCGTTTCGCGCACCTCGGTGGCCGAGACGATCGCCCGGCTGGACAGCGAGCACGGCCTGGATCCGCGGGCGATCCGCGCGGTCGCCAGCATCGACCTCAAGGCCGACGAGGAAGGCATCCTGGAGGCCGTGCAGGACCTGGGCTTCTGGCATTCCGGTGGTGCCGAGGAGCTGTCGCTGCTGACCTACCCGGCGCGAACCCTGGCCGGTATCGAGGTGCCCAACCCCAGCGAGGTGGTGCGCGCCGAGGTCGGCACGCCGAGCGTCGCGGAAGCCGCCGCGCTGCACGCGGCCGCCGAGCTCAGCTACGGGGCACCCGTCGAGCTGGTCGTGACCAAGATCAAGGGCGACAACGTGACCGTCGCCGCCGCGCGCATCCGGCCTCGCGGTCGGCTGGCGATCGTCGGCATCGGCCCGGGCGCACCCGACCTGCGCGTGCCGCGCGCCGACGCCGAACTGCGCCGCGCCTCCGTCGTGGTCGGCCTGGACCAGTACCTCGACCAGGTCCGGCACCTGCTGCGACCCGGCACCGAAGTGCGCGCCAGCGGGCTCGGCGCCGAGGAGGCCCGCGCCGCCGAGGCGGTGGCACTGGCCCGCGAGGGCCGCGCGGTTGCGCTGATCGGCTCCGGCGACGCCGGGGTGTACGCGATGGCCAGTCCAGCGCTGGAGCAGGCCGATGTCGACATCGAGGTCGTCGGGGTGCCCGGCGTGACCGCGGCGCTGGCGGCGTCCGCGCTGCTGGGCGCGCCGCTCGGGCACGACCACGCGCTGATCAGCCTGTCCGACCTGCACACGCCGTGGGAGGTCATCGAGCGCCGCATCCGGGCCGCCGCCGAGGGTGATCTGGTGGTGTGCTTCTACAACCCGCGTTCGGCGCAGCGGCACTGGCAGCTCGGCCGCGCGCTGGAGATCCTGGCCGAGCACCGCCCGGCGACCACCCCGGTCGGCGCGGTGCACCAGGCCAGCCGCGCCGGGCAGCGGGTGTGGTGCGCCGCGATCGGCGAATTCGACCCGACCGAGGTGGACATGTTCACCACCGTGCTCGTCGGATCGTCGCAGTCCGCTGTGGTCGGTCAGCGAATGGTGACGCCGCGCGGCTACCGGTGGATGGCCACGGATGCCCGCTGACCCGCTGGTGATCTCGGCGGCCTGCACGGCCTGCGGCGCCTGCCTGCTGACCTGCCCGGAACACGCCCTGCGCCCCGCCCCGGGCCGCCCGACGGTGCTGGCCGACAGATGCACGGCCTGCGCCGAATGCATCGAGATCTGCCCCACCGACGCCATCGACCTGTTGTCGTCATTCGAGTGACCCGTCACCCTCCGGTGCCGCTGTGGTTGCGCATCGACTCGCGACCGTTGGCTCGGACGTGGCTTCGGGTGGTGGAGGCGTGCGAAGCTGGAGGCGATGAGCGGGCACATGTCGCCGGAGGAGTTCCGGCAGTTCGGCAAGCAGGTCGTCGACTGGATCGCCGACTACTACGCCGGTATCGAATCCCATCCCGTGCGGTCCCAGGTGCGGCCGGGCGAGGTCCGGGCGCAGCTCCCAGCGCATCCGCCCGAGCAGGGGGAGCCGTTCGAGCAGGTGCTCAGCGACCTCGATGCGTTGCTGGTACCAGGCGTGACGCACTGGCAGCACCCGAACTTCTTCGCCTACTTCCCGGCCAACGCCAGCGGCCCGGCGATCCTCGGCGACCTGCTCTCCAGCGGTCTCGGCGTGCAGGGCATGGTGTGGGCGACCAGCCCGGCCTGCACCGAGTTGGAGACCGTCGTGGTGGACTGGCTGGCCGAGCTGCTGGGCCTGCCCGAGCACTTCCGCACCGATGCCGTCGGCGGCGGGGTGATCCAGGATTCGGCTTCCAGCGCCGCGCTGGTCGCCTGCCTCGCGGCGCTGCAGCGGGTCGGTGACGGGCAGGTCGCCAGCCGGGGCATCACCCGCCGCCACACCCTGTACGTCTCCGAGCACACCCACTCGTCCCTGGAGCGGGCGGCCCGGATGGTGGGCGTCGGCGCGGACAACGTTCGGATCGTCGACGTCGACCGCGACACGCTCGGCATGAACCCGGAGCACCTCGACGTCCTGATCGCGGAGGATCTCGCGGCGGGCGCGGTGCCCACCATGGTGTGCGCGACCATCGGCACCACCTCGACGACCGCGATCGATCCGGTCCGCGCGGTCGGCGAGGTGTGCCGCAGGCACGGGGTCTGGTTGCACGTGGACGCGGCCTACGCGGGTGTTGCGGCGGTTTGCCCCGAGCTGCGCTGGATCAACGACGGCGTGGCCGAATTCGCCGACTCCTACTGCACCAATGCGCACAAGTGGCTGCTGACCAACTTCGACTGCAGCGTGCTGTGGATGGCCGACCGGCGGCCCATGATCGACGCGCTGTCGATCCTGCCCGAGTACCTGCGCAACCCGGCTACCGCATCCGGCGAGGTGATCGACTACCGGGACTGGCAGGTGCCGCTGGGCCGCCGGTTCCGGGCGCTGAAGCTGTGGTCGGTGCTGCGCTGGTACGGCGCGGCCGGGCTGCGCGAGCACATCCGAACCTCCGTCGGACTCGCGCAGGAGTTCGCCGCCTGGGTTCGCGACGACCCGCGCTTCGAGCTCCTGCAACCGCATCCGCTGGGGTTGGTGTGCTTCCGGCCGCTGTTCCCCGAACTGGCCACCGAGGACGCCAACGACCGGACGTATCGGCTGATGGAGGCCCTCAACGAGTCCGGTGAGCTGTATCTGACCCACACCAAGGTGGCCGGGAGGACGCTGCTGCGGCTCGCGGTCGGTTCGCCGCAGACCGAGCGCCGCCACGTGCTGGCGGCCTGGAAACAGATCCAGGAAGCGGTGGGCTGACCGCCCGGCAGGTCGTACCCGATCAGCACGAACACGTGCACCGGCACTGGCCAGCCGCCCGCGGCGGCGGCTCAGCGGATGGCGGGCCAACTTCAGCAGCTCCGCGCCGACTCGTTGCCCCCAGATTGTCCACAGTGGATATTTACTGGTGGCGATGACGCTAGGAACGCGCCGCAGCTACGGGAATGCGCTTGGTCGCAGCGGCTTACCGAGCAGGAGCACGACGTCCTGGCGCTGATGGCCGAAGGCCGTTCGAACGCCGCCATCGCGCAGCAGCGTCAGCGAAGGCGCGGTGAGCAAGCACATCGCGAGCATCTTCGGCAAGCTCGGCCTGGCGACCTCCGATGACACCAACCGGCGAGTGCTGGCCGTGCTGGCTTGCCTGGAGCAGTGAGCTTTGGGCGGCGGACGCCACCCACCGCAGTCCAGACCGCACCAAGGCAGGAACTCGGCCCCGGCCAGGTAGCTCGCACAGCTGTGGTTCAGCCGCCCGCGACTTGTTCGCGTTCGGCTTCGCGCACCGGTTCCCGCCGGGTGCCGAGCACGCACGCCACGGCGCCGAGCGCGATGCCGAGCACGGCGCCGATCGACGGGATCTCGCCGAGTAGGGGCCAGGCCAGCAGCGCGGAAACTGGCGGCACGGCGCTGAACAGCGCGCTCGCCCGGCTCGCGCCGCCGACGGCGACCGCCCGCAGGTAGCACGCGGTCCCGACCACCGATCCCGCCAGGACCAGCCACAACAGCACCGCCGTGGCCTGCGCCCAGTGCGTGACGTGCCCGTGTTCGAGCAGCGCCGCCACACCGACGGCCAGCGCCGCGGCCGCCGACTGCACCGCGCCACCGGTTCGGACATCGACCCCCGCGCAGCACCGCTGCTGGTAGAGCCCACCCGCGGAAAATCCCAGAAGTCCCAGCATGGTGAGGAAAATCCCCGGATTCAGAGTTCCCTCGGCGAGCACTTGGTCGCCCAGCGTGACGACCACGGCCAGCACGCCGAGGCCGAGTCCCACCAGGCGGATCCGGCTGAGCCGCTCCCGCAGCAGACAGGCGGCGAGTGCTGCGGTGAGCACCGGGTTCATCGCGATCACCAGCGCGGTCACCGACGCCGGTACTCCGGCGCTCAGCCCGCCGTAGCAGCCGCCGAACTGCATTCCGTAGGTGAGGATCCCGGCGATCGCGGTGTGGCCGAGCAGCTTGCCGTTCGGCCAGTTGGCGCGCGAGCACAGCGCGATCACCGCGAGCACCAGTGCCGCGAGCGTCAGTCGGACCGTGGTCAGCAGGAACGGCGGTGCGGCGGCGACACCCAGTGCCCCGGTGGGGAATCCGCTCGCCCAGATGAACACGATCGGCGCTGCCAGGGACAGCGGGATCGAACGCGCGCTTTTCATGCGCCCAGACTCGTCGCCCACCACCAGCTGCGTCCAACGACGATAAGTAATCGCGATCGATTTCGAATCCTGATCGGTCTATGCTGGCGGCATGAGCGCTGTGCTGGACGTCGTCGCGCTGCGGAGCCTGGTCGCGGTGGCCGACTGCGGTGGGTTCCACCGGGCCGCCGCGGCGCTGTGCCTGACCCAGTCCGCGGTCAGCCAGCACCTGCGCAAACTGGAGCGGATGCTCGACCGGAAGTTGGTCGTCCGCGACGGTCGGCAGGCCAGGTTCACCCCCGACGGAGAGCTCCTGCTGGCCGAGGCGCGGCGCGTTCTCGACGCGCACGACGAGGCGCTGCGCCGACTCGGCGCGGAGGAGCGGCGCACGCTCGTCTTCGGCTCGACCGAGCATGCCGCGGACCGGTTCCTGCCCGAACTCGTGACCCGGCTGCGAGCCGCCCTTCCCTCGCGCGAAGTGCGGTTTCGGCTGGACCGCACCGCCCGGCTGGCGGATGCGGTCGACCGGGCCAGCATCGACATCGCGCTGCTGATCGACCGGTCCACCGGTGGGCGCAACCGGGACGCCGGTCACCTCCGGCTGGACTGGTACGCCGCACCCGACTGGGTTCCGCCGGAACCCGACGAACCGCTGCCGATGGTCGTCTTCGACGAGCCCTGCATCATGCGGCGACTCGCGGTCGACGCGGTGACCGAGCTGGGACGGCAGCCCGACCTGGTGTGCGAGGCGGCGGACCTGGCCGGTGTGCTGGCGGCCGCGCGATCCGGGCTCGGGGTGACGCTGCTGCCGTCGGCGAAGCCGCGCCTGGAAGGTCTCGTGACCCGCGACGACCTGCCACAACTCGATCCCGCCCCGCTACGCGTCCGGATCCGCCCGGGATTGCCCGCCGATCTCGCCGACCTGGCCGCGAAAACGGTCCGCGAAGTGCTCGCCGCGCAGTCGTGAGCGCGCAACCTGGTCGGAGCCGAGCCGCGCGCTCACGAGGTTGTCAGGCGGGTAGGTGGACGCGGCGGTGCAGGCGTTCGCCGATGTCTTGCGCCGCGTTGTCGAGCAGCTTGTGCGCCAGTTCGAAGAGGGCGCGGGCGATCGCGATCTCGTCGCCGATCTGAGGTACCTCCGGGTCGTCCGGGTGGCGTCGCGCGGTGCCGTGGCCGTGCAGCGCCTGACCGCCCGGAGTGGTGAAGCCGACGTCGGCGGTGGTTTTCGCGCCAGCCTCCACGACCTGCAGGTTCAACGTGATCGTGTGGGTCTCGTTCATTGGTCGCCTCCTGTACCCGTCGGCCCGCATGCCTGCAGGCCCTTCAGGTCGCCGTAGCCCAAGCATGCGCTGGCGGACAGGGCCGACGAAAGAGCCCTATTCACCCATCCGAGCAACCACCGGCCTACCCATCCGACCAGCACGATCAACACAACCAGCGCCAATCGGGTGATGAGTGAAGGGCACCTTTGACCGGCATAGTCGGTCGAAGGTGCCCTTCACCTCGCCTGATTGTTGTTGCGCGGCGGTGGGAGTTGGTGATCGGGCTCACTGGGTTTGACCATTGGTTGTGGGGCAGGGAAGGATACGGCCGCCGACAGTGCAGGAACCCGGTGCGAATCCGGGACGGTCCCGCCACTGTGACCGGGGAGTGGACCCCACCCGTTGCCACGGCTGCCAGCAGCTGGAAGGCCGGGGACCCCACGTCGATCCGGGAGTCAGGACACTGCGCGTCGGCCCCGCGCCGCGCCGCGGCGTGCGGACACCGAGCCCCTCGGGCGGGAAACCCAGGAGGTCGGAGATCCCATGTCTTGGGATGCCGAAACGGACCGGCTGCGGGCCGGTTGGGGCGCTGCGGAGCGCCGGAAAGCAGCGGTCGTGCTGGCCGCGGTCGGATTGCTGCACCTGGCGGGTTGGAGCGCTTACCTGTTGCAGCAGCACGAGTTCAGCGCGGTCGGTGGGTTGGCCGCCGCGGGCACGACGGCGTACCTGCTCGGCCTGCGCCACGGATTCGACGCCGATCACGTCGCGGTGATCGACGATGCGACCCGGCTGCTGATGCAGCGCGGTCGACGCCCGGTGTCGACGGGCCTGTGGTTCGCGCTCGGTCACGCCAGCGTCGTGCTGTTCCTCGCGATCGCGGTGGCCTTCGTCGCCGGGCCCGCCGCGCAGCAATGGGCCGAGAGCGCCGGAGTGCGGGTGTCGACGGTCGTGGATCTGATCGTGATCGCCGTGCTCGGCACGCTGGCCATGCTCAACGCGTTGGTGCTGCGCGATGCCGTGCGGTTGCTGCGCCGTGCTCGTCGTGGCGCGGTAGCGGAAGCCGAGGTCGAACTCGTCCTCGGTCGACGCGGGCTGCTCGCCCGGCTGCTGCGCGGGCGGATGCGCAGCATCGGCCGCTCCTGGCACCTGTTCGGGATCGGGCTGCTGTTCGGGCTCGGCATGCAGACGGCCACCGAGATCACCGTGCTGGCCATGGTGTCGCCGACCGAGCAGCTCTCCGCGGTCGCGGTGTTGAGCCTGCCGCTGCTGTTCGCCGCCGGAATGTGCACAGTGGACAGTGTGGACGGCATGCTGATGTCCCGCGCCTACACCTGGTCGCTGGCGCAACCGCTGCGGCGGCTGTGGGTGAACGTGACGACCACCGCGCTGACCGTCGGCCTCGCCGTCGTGGTCGCCTTCATTGTCCTCTGTGGACTGCTGGCGGAGCGCGGAGTGTCGGTCCTGGACGGGATCGCGGTGTGGGGCGAGCAGTTCGAGTTGCTCGGATACCTGACCCTGGGGCTGTTCCTGGTGGTCTGGGGCGGCGCGGCGCTGTGGTGGAAGCTCACCGCTCGGAAGGACCCGGAAGTCAGATGAACGACGGTTTCGCAACACCGCGGGCTGCCGGGGGTTTTCGCGCCGAAGATGGTACCCGCATGAGCACCAGGCGCGAAGTGCACCCGATCGAGACCGAGTCCTACCGGATCATGCGGTCCAGGGCCGATTTCGCTCGCTTCCCGCCGCTGACCAGGGCGGTCGTCGAGCGCGTCGTGCACACCACCGCCGACCCGAGCTGGACGGGCGAGATAGTCGCCGACGAAACCGCGCTGCGGACCGGCCGCGCGGCCCTGCTCGACGAGGCGCCGCTGATCACCGATGTGCGCATGGTCGCGGCCGGTATCACCGCGCGGCCCGCGGAGATCGGCCTGGATCGCGGCGGCGTCGCCGAACTCGCCGCGAAAACCGGCCTGACCCGCTCGGCGGCGGGCATCCGGATGGCGGCCGAAGAACACCCCGACGGTGCGGTGTGGGCGATCGGCAACGCCCCGACCGCGCTGGTCGAGCTGATCCGCCTCGCCGAGGCCGGTCGGCTGAACCCGGCGCTGGTCGTCGGCGTCCCGGTCGGCTTCGTCGGCGCCGTCGACGCCAAGGCCGTGCTGCGCCGCAGCGGCCTACCGGCGGTGAGCACCCTGACCGAACGTGGCGGCGCCGCCATCGCCGCCGCCGCGATCAACGCCCTGCTCTACTGGGCAGAAGCTGGAGGAAACCGGTGACCGAACCGCTGCTGGTCGTGGGCCACGGCACGGTGGACGAGAACGGGGTGGCGGAATTCCACGCGTTCCTCGACCGCCTGCGCACCCGGATGGCGGCCGCCGATGTCCACACAGCCGGTGGGTTCATCGAACTGTCCGCGCCCGCGGTCACCGAAGCGTGGGGCGAACTCGCCGCGCACGGGCACCGCCGGATGGCCGCCGTGCCGCTGGTGCTGGTCGCCGCCGGGCACGGCAAGGGCGACATCCCGGCGGCGCTGGAACGGGAAGTGCGCCGCCACCCCGGCACGTCGTTCGTGTTCGGCCGACCGCTGGGGCCGCACCCGATCCTGCTGGACCTGTTGGCCGAGCGGATCGAGGCCGTGGTGCCGCGCGCCGACTGGGCCGACACCGCGGTGGTGCTCGTCGGCCGCGGCTCCACCGACCCGGACGCCAACGCCGAAGTGTGCAAGGTCTCACGGCTCTTGCAGGAGACCTGCGGTTTCGACACGGTGGAGACCGCATTCATCTCCCTGGCACCGCCGGAGGTTTCCGGCGGGCTGGAACGTGCTCGCAAACTCGGGGCGAAGCGGATCGTGGTCGCCCCGTACTTCCTGTTCGACGGCGTGCTGCCGCAGCGCGTGGTCGCCCAGGCCCGCGAGTACGCGAGCTCCGCACCGGACATCGACGTCCGCGTCGCCGGATACTTGGGAGACTGCGATGCCCTGGTCGACCTCGTCGTGGAGCGCTACCACGAGGCCCTGCACGGCGACATCCGGATGAACTGCGACACCTGCGCGTACCGGGTGCTGCTGCCGGGTTTCGAGGACAAACTGGGCGCACCGCAGACACCGCACCACCACCCCGACGATCCGACCGGACACGGACACGGACACGCACATGGCCACTCAATCCGATAAGCACTACCTCGCCGGACTTGACCTCACCGGGCGCCGGGTCGTCGTGGTCGGCGCGGGCACCGTCGCGCAGCGGCGGCTACCGCGGTTGATCAGCGCTGGCGCGGCGGTGGAGGTCATCGCACCGGCGGCGACCCCCGCCGTGGAGGCGCTGGCCGACACCGGGGAGATCGCCTGGAGCCGACGCGGGTACCGCGACGGCGACCTGGACGGAGCCTGGTACGCGATAGCGGCCACCTCGGACGCTGCGGTGAACGCCGCGGTCGGAGCGGAAGCGCTGCGGCGCCGGGTGTTCTGCGTGCGATCCAACCACGCGATCGAGGGCAGCGCGGTGACGCCCGCGGTGGCCGAGCACGACGGACTGCTGCTCGGAGTGCTCGCGGGCGGCAAGCCGCGCCGCAGCGCCGCGGTCCGGGACGCGCTGCTGGAGGCGTTGCAGTCCGGTGTGGTCGACGAGCACGCGGAGCCACCGGCGCCGGGGGTGGCGTTGATCGGTGGCGGGCCCGGTGCGCCGGATCTGATCACGGTGCGCGGGCGCCGTCTGCTGGCCAAGGCGGACATGGTGATCACCGATCACCTGGCGCCCCGCGAGTTGCTGGAGGAGTTGGGGCCGCACGTCGAGGTCGTGGACGCCTCCAAGATCCCCTACGGGCGGGCGGCCAACCAGGAGGTCATCAACCGCACGCTGATCGACAACGTGCGGGCGGGCAAGTTCGTGGCCCGGCTCAAGGGCGGTGATCCGTACGTGTTCGGCCGGGGTTTCGAAGAACTGCTGGCCTGCGCGGATGCGGGGGTACCCGTCACCGTTGTACCCGGGGTGACCAGCGCGTTCGCCGCCCCGGCGGTGGCTGACGTGCCGGTGACGCATCGCGGCGTGGCGCACGAGGTGGTCGTCGTCTCCGGGCATGTCGCGCCCGACGACGAACGGTCCTTGGTGGACTGGGCGGCGCTGGCCCGGCTGCGCGGCACCCTGGTGCTGCTGATGGCCGTGCAGCGCATCGAAGCCTTCGCCGAAGTCCTGATCAAGAACGGACGCCCGGCGGACACCCCGGCGGCGGTGATCCAGGAAGGCACCACCAGCGGCCAACGCACCCTGCGCACCACTCTCGCCACCGTCGCCGAAGACATCCACACCAACAACATCAAACCCCCAGCAGTAATCGTCATCGGCTCAGTAGCGGCCCTCAAAAACCCCTGAACCCCAGAGACAAAACCAAAGATGAAGGGCACCTTTTACCAAGTAAGTGGGTAAAAGGTGCCCTTCACTCGTCAATCGATCGGGTGGCTACCCGCGGTCGCGGTGCATTCCGCCGCGTTCGTTGCGGGCGCCGCGGCTTGCCCGGGTGCCCCGATCCGAGCGGTACCCGCCGCGGCCGCCGTGTTCTCCGTGGCCTGCCGCAGCGCCGCGACCGCCCCTGGGGTCGTTCCGGCGTTCGCCGGACTCGGACAGCGGCCGCTTCGTGGCGCGGGCAACCGCGGTCTGCTTCGCACGACTGCGCAGTGTCTCGCGCTCCGTCTGCTTCGCACGCGGAGCTTCGTTCTTCGTGCGCTGCGCACCACGGTCGCGCGGTGTTTCGCGTTGGGTCTGCTTCGCGCCGCGGCTGCGCGGTGTTTCGCGTCGTTTCGGCTCGATGATGGTGTTGCCATCGGGCTCGCGGGCGCCGGTGAGCCGGGCGAGTTCGGTGTTGTCGGGGCTGACCGCGGTGGTCGTGGCCTTGACCCCGGCCAGCTCGGCCATCGTGCGGAACGCCTGCTTCTGGTCTTCGGTGACGAGCGTCACGACGGTGCCGGTGGCTCCGGCGCGGGCGGTGCGCCCGGCCCGGTGCAGGTAGTCCTTGGGGTCGGCCGGGGGCTCGACGTGCACCACGAGGCTCACGTCATCGACGTGGATGCCGCGCGCGGCGACGTTGGTGGCCACCAGCGTCTTGGTCTCGCCGCTCTTGAACTCGTCGAGGATGCGGGTTCGCACGTTCTGCGCCTTGCCGCCGTGCAGCGCCCCGGCGCGAATCCCGACCGCCCGAAGCTTCTTCGTGAGCCGGTCGGCGTGGTGCTTGGTGCGCACGAACATGATCGTGCGCCCCTCGCGCGCCGCGATGCGCGCCAGCACGGCCTGCTTATCCGTCGCCGAAACCAGGAACTGGTGGTGCTGCATGCTGTCCACGCTGGCCGCCGGGGGCGCCAGCGAATGCACCACCGGGTTGGTCAGATAGCGCTCGACCAGCTTGTCGACATCGCCGTCGAGCGTCGCGGAGAACAGCAGGCGCTGGCCGTCGGCGGGCACCAGGTCGAGCAGTTCGCGAACCTGCGGCAGGAAACCCATGTCGGCCATCTGGTCGGCCTCGTCGAGCGCGGTGCGCTCCACTTCGGACAGCGAGCAGGTGCCTTGGCGCACGTGGTCGGCCAGCCGACCGGGCGTCGCGACGAGGACGTCCACCCCCCGGCGCAACGTGTCGACCTGCCGGGTGAAGGAGGTGCCGCCGACGACCTCCCGGACGTATAAGCCGAGCGCCTTGGCCAGCGGTTTCAAGGCATCCGTGACCTGGACGGCCAGCTCGCGGGTGGGCACCAGGACCAGCCCGCGCGGGTGCAGCGGGCGGGCGCTGGACTGCTGCAACGCAAGCAGCGGGAGTCCGAACGCCAGCGTCTTGCCGGATCCCGTCTGACCGCGGCCCAGCACATCGCGGCCGGTCAACGCGTCGGGAATGGTGGCCGCCTGGATCGGGAACGCTTCGACCATCCCGTCCTCGGCCAGGGCGCGCACCAACTGCGCGGGTAGCCCCAGTTCGGCGAACGGTGCCGGATCGACTGCTGTGACACCTACTTTGTCGAACAGGCTGCGCTTCGGGGTCGGCTGCGGTTGTGGGCGGCGTCGGCGCGGCCGTCGGGGCGAGCGCGCGGGCGTGGTGGATGAACTGGTCGGCACGAAGGAGCTCCCGGAAGTTGGCACGTCACGGGGAGGCTTCGCGGGTGGACCGCGTGCGATCGCGAGGACGAGCCCGGCGCGTCGGCGCCGATAGGCGGATTCGCGAGCCCGTTGACTCGCGTGTGGCCGGTTGTTCTCCGGCCGGTTCAGGGCCGAGTCTAGCCGATCGAGCGGGGAGACCGATTTCCCGCCACGTGCTCGGCAGGCCCGGCGCCTGAGACCGTTATCACATCAGATTTCCTGCTGTGGCAAGGAGAACCGCTAGTTCCTCCGGGTCGGTTCGGTTTTCGTCCGCGCCCTGCGTGCGGAACCAGCCCGCGATGTTGTGCGCGTCACGCTGCAGATAGGTGAAACCCAGCGGGTTCGCGACGAGATCGACCGCCTGCGGCAGATCGATCAACGTCAATCGGCCCTCGTGCACCAGCACGTTGTAGGCGGACAGGTCGCCGTGCGTGAAACCCTGCTCGGCCAACAGCACCAGCGCATCGACGAGCTGCGTCCACAGATCGTCTAGTTCGTCCGGTCGGGGCCGCAGCGCCGCGAGGCGAGGTGCCGCCGTGCCATCGGCGGTGCCGATGAATTCCAGCAGCACTTCGGTGCCGACGCGCTGCACCGGGTACGGCACCGGTGCACCGGCCGCCCACAGCGACGACAGCACGCCGAACTCCGCCACCGCCCACTGCTGGGCGATCATGCCGCGGCCGAACGAACTGCGCTGCTGCATCGCTCGCATCTCCCGAGACCGGCGCATCCGCCGTCCTTCCAGGTAACCGGCGTCGCGGTGGAACATCCGGTGATCGCCATCGCGGTACCGCTTCGCCGCGAGCAGGCAAGAATTCCCGCCGGGCACCGACCGGCGCAGCAGGTGCACATCGGCTTCCTTGCCGGTCTTGAGGACCCCCATTTCGTGGTCGACCGCCGCCAACTCGGTCACCAGCCAGCGCGGATGCGGTCGGGGACCTCGTTCCCCAGCGTCCCACGTGGACCAGCGGTCGGCACCGTCGGGCAGCGGTTGTGGTTCGGGTTCGTCGCGCAGCGCGGCGAGCCGCTCGCGTTCTTCTTCGGTGAGCCGACCGCGACGCATCGGCTCGTCGTCGAACCGCCGCCGTTTCGGCTTGGCCTGCTTGCGGTTCTTGTTCGGTTTGGTGGTGCGGAAGAGATCGGGGTCGTACTCGTCGTACGCAGACAAGATCAAGTGCTCCTCAGCGGAACCTCCGCCGGAGCACCGATGTTTCAGCGCACTGGTGGCGGAGGGAGATGGGTTCGGGTGTCCTCGCGCGGGAAAAGCACGCGCACATCCGTCGCAACGGTCACCATGACGAACCTCCCTCCACAGCGCTGGCAATCTCGGCTGCCAACTTCGGCTGGCAACTTTCGGCTGCCAAATTTTCGCCGAACCACAGTTTCGCGACTCGGCACGACCGGGCGCAACTCGTTTTTCGGCGGTCCGGGCGTCAGGCCTCGACGACGACGCAGAGCTTGCGGGTGGCTTCGCGCTCAATCCGCAGGCCAGCGTCGCGGGCCACGTCGAGGACGTCCTCGACTTCGGCGGGTTCGGCGTCCGACTGGGCCAGCGCCCGGGCCAGCTTCCCCTTGTGCGACTTGTTGTGGTGGCTGACGACCTTCCGCCGGCCCGTCGCGTCTTCGGACAGCACGCGCACCTCGACGGCGTTCGGGCACCTCGCCAACGCCGCGTACGCACCGGATCGCAGATCGACCAGCAGTTCATCGGCCGCGGCCAGCACCGGCTCCAGCACCGGGCGCCACACGCTGCGCAGCGTTCCCAGACCGGGCAGCGAGTTGCCGCCGGACAGGCGGTAGGCCGGGATCGGGTCGCCGCCGCGCACCAGCCCGAACAGCGCCGATGCGACCGCGAGCCGGTCATCGGCCCGATTGCGTTCCGCCGCCGACAGCGACCGCACGTCGAGGGCGTCGTAGAGCACCCCGGTGTAGCGCTCCAGTGCCGCTGCGGTGGGTGAATCCCAGAGTTCGGCGTTGCGCTCGACCTCCGCGACCTGGTGCTCCGACAATCCCAACGTGATCAGGCTCGCGGGCACATCATCGGCCAAAGTGGACAGTGCCTCGATCAGCTTCCGCCTGGTGGATGTCAATTCCGGATGCGACAGGGCGTCCAGGTTCAGCGCGGCCCCAGCACCGCCGACGGCCTTGGTCTCCGAAGGAGGAAGCAAAACCAACACCCGCCCACCCTAGGACGCGCCAGGGCACCCCTGCCGAAGGCCTGTCGTCGAGCCTGGTCCGGGTGCCGCTGTGGGTAGTGGAGCTGCCGCATCACCACCCGCCAAGCTCCGGGGAAAACGTCAGGCGGGGGAGAGGGTGCGGTTGGTGGTGACCGGCAGGGACGACAGGCCGTGGATGATCGACGTCGGGCGGCGGACCGGTGCGCCCGCCCGGCGGAGGTCGGGCAGGCGGGTGGCCAGGCACCGGAACGCGACCTCGGCTTCCAGCCGGGCCAGCGGCGCACCGAGGCAGTAGTGGATGCCGGAGGAGAACGCGAGGTGCTCCCCGCGGTCCGGGCGGGTGATGTCGAACCGGTCCGGATCGGTGTGCACCGCCGGATCGCGTCCGCCCGAGGCCAGCAGCACCAGCACCGGCGTGTCCGCCCCCAGCTGATACCCGGCCAACTCCACGGGCTCGTGCGCGATCCGCATCGTCATCTGGACCGGCGGATCCCACCGCAGCGTCTCCTCGACCACCGCCGATGCCAGGTTCGCATCGGCGCGCAGCAGATCCCACTGGTCCGGGTGCTTCAACAGCGCGAGGGTTCCGTTGCCGATCAGGTTGACCGTCGTCTCGAAACCCGCGACCAGCAGCAGGTCGCACATCTGCACCAGTTCGGTGCTGCTGAGCTTGTCCCCGTCCAGGGCGGCGACCAGATCGCTGACGATGTCCTCCCCGGGCTCCGCGCGACGCGCTTCGATCAGCCTGGTGAACAGCGTGTCGAGCTCGCCGAAGGACTCCCGCATCTGCCGCAGCTGGCGTGCCGAGCGGACTCCGTCCACCGCCCCGGCGAGCACCCGGCCGTGGTGCGCCAGGCGCTCGGCGTCCAGCGACGGCAGCCCGAGCAGTTCGCAGATCACCCGGATCGGCAGCGGCCCGGCGAAATCCCGGACCACGTCGAACTCGCCGCGCTCGACGGCCCGGTCCAGCAGGTCGTGCGCGATCTCCTCGATGCGTTCCCGATAGGTCTCCAGGCGCCGCGGCCGGAAGGCCGGGGCGGCCAGCCGCCGCAACCGGGAATGGTCCGGCGGATCGAGTTCGAGCAGTGAAAGTTGCAGGTCGACGGCCGCAGCGGTCGGGTCGCCGTAGGAGCCGTCGCTGGTGCGCACGCCGAATCGCCGGTCCCGCAGCACCTCATCGCAGAGCTGATAGGTCGTAGCGACCACCACCCCGAGCTTGCTGCGGGTCAGCGGCCCCTGCGCGCGCAGCTGCGCGTAGAGCGGATACGGATCGTCCCGCCACGGGGCGTGCATCATGCGCGCCATCGGGTCGCCGCGCTTGGCGAAGATCCAGGTCATCGCCCCCTGCGCGAACAACCGCAGGCGAAGACCGAGTTCGGCCGACCAGCGGTGCTCAGCACGGGCCTGTTGAGCGGACATCGGCCCCCCTTCGGGAAAAAACGGACCAACTTCGAGGTAACCGCAGCCCGGGCGGCTCGACAATGGGCCGATCGGGTCAGTGGCCGCTGGCGACGCAGAACTCGTTGCCCTCCGGGTCGGCGAGCACGGTCCACCGCAGGCCATCGGGCCCGTCGTGTTCGCCCAGCTCGGTGGCCCCCAGCTCGACCAGACGACGCACCTCCGCCTGCCGGTCGGTGGTGTCCAGGTCCACGTGCACCCGGTTCTTCCCGGTGCGTGGCTCGGGCACCCGCTGCAGCCCGAGCGCCACACCGTCCGCCTTGTTCGGGGCGAGCACCACGAATTCGCCGTCGTCGTAGCTGACCGAGGTCTCCAAGGCCTGCGTCCAGAACTCCGCCAACGCCCGGGGCGATGCGCAGTCGATGGTCACCATGCCGATGCTCAGTGTCATGACGCGCAAGATAGGTGCCAAGCCCGACAGCCGCCGGGCACGCGGATAATCCGCTGGTAGCGGCCCAGTCGCGGGTCGCTACCCTGCCCGTTAACGAATCAGGCCGGATGAGGAGCTAGCAGCCGTGATCACGAGGATGTCGACGTTGTTCCTGCGTACCCTGCGTGAGGATCCGGCCGACGCCGAGGTGCCGAGCCACCGGCTGCTCATCCGCGCCGGTTACGTGCGCCGAGTCGCCCCCGGCATCTACTCCTGGCTGCCGCTGGGCCTGCGGGTGCTGCGCAAGATCGAGGAGATCGTGCGCGAGGAGATGAACGCGATCGGCGCGCAGGAGATCCACTTCCCCGCGCTGCTGCCGAGGGAGCCCTACGAGGCGACCAACCGCTGGACCGAGTACGGACCGAACCTGTTCCGGTTGAAGGACCGCAAGGGCGCCGACTACCTGCTCGGGCCCACGCACGAGGAACTGTTCGCACTAACCGTCAAGGGCGAGTACAGCTCCTACAAGGACTACCCGGTCATGCTGTACCAGATCCAGACCAAGTACCGGGACGAGGAGCGGCCTCGGGCGGGCATCCTGCGGGGCCGCGAGTTCGTCATGAAGGACTCCTACTCCTTCGACCTCGACGACGAGGGCTTGGCCGCCTCCTACCAGCTGCACCGCGACGCCTACATCCGCATCTTCGACCGGGCCGGGCTGCGCTACGTGATCGTCGCGGCCACCTCCGGTGCGATGGGCGGTTCGGCGTCCGAGGAGTTCCTCGCCGAGAGCGAAACCGGTGAGGACACCTACGTGCGCAGCACCGGATCGGGCTTCGCGGCCAACGTGGAGGCCGTCACCACCCCAGCGCCGCCCGCCGAGCCGATCGAGGGCAAGGCGGCCGCCGAGGTGCACCACACGCCGAGCACGCCGACCATCGAGACCCTGGTCGACTTCCTCAACGCCAACACCGACCGGAAGTTCAGCGCGGCCGACACGCTGAAGAACGTGCTGGTCAAGACCAGGCAGCCCGGCTCGAAGGACTGGGAGCTGCTGGCGGTCGGGGTGCCGGGGGACCGCGAGGTGGACATGAAGCGGCTGGCGGCGTCGCTGGAGCCCGCCGAGGTGGCGCTGCTGGAGGAGCCCGACTTCGCCGCCAACCCGTTCCTGGTCAAGGGCTACATCGGTCCGAAAGCCCTGCAGGACAACGGGGTTCGCTACCTGGTCGACCCGCGGGTGGTGACCGGGACGGCGTGGGTGACCGGCGCGGACAAGACCGACCACCACGTGGTGGACCTGCTGTGCGGCCGGGACTTCACCCCGGACGGCACCATCGAGGCCGCCGAGGTCCGCGAGGGCGACCCGTCGCCGGACGGCCACGGCACCCTGGTCGCGGCGCGCGGCATCGAGATCGGCCACATCTTCCAGCTCGGCCGCAAGTACGCCGACGCGCTCTCGCTGGACGCACTCGGCCAGGACGGCAAGCCGAAGCGGATCACCATGGGCTCCTACGGCGTCGGTGTGTCGCGGATGGTCGCGGTGATCGCCGAGCAGAGCCACGACGACCTCGGCCTGATGTGGCCGCGCGAGGTGGCGCCCGCCGATGTGCACGTGGTCATCGCGGGCAAGGACGAGAGCATCCGGGAGCGCGGTGAGGCCATCGCCGCCGAGCTCGACGCGGCGGGCGTGCAGGTCATCCTGGACGACCGGACGGTGTCGCCGGGCGTGAAGTTCGCGGACTCCGAACTCCTCGGCGTTCCGACGATCCTGGTGGTTGGCAAGGGCCTGACCAGGGGAGTCGTCGAGGTCCGCGACCGGCGCTCCGGCGACCGCGCGGAGGTCGAGGTCGACGGCGCGGTGCCGCACGTCATCGACGTGGTGCGCGGCTGACCTGCTGGTCGTGAGTGCGCACTCGGGCCGTTCACCCGGCTCAGTTCGCTCGGAACCGACCGGTTATGAGTGGGTGGGCGAGTTGAACGCGCTTTCGCACTCACGGCCGGAGAGCCGCGACGACGGTGTCGGTGTCGGCGAGATCCGGTAGGACGACGTGGGCGCCAGCGCTGCGGAGGTCGTCCTCGGTGCTGCGGCCGGTGGCGACACCGACCGCGATCGCGCCGAAGTGCAGCGCGCCCGCGACGTCGTGCGGGGTGTCTCCGACGACCACGACGGAGTCGGGGGAGATCGGCCCGCCGTGCCGGTCGGTGGTCTTGGCCACCGAGTCGGCGATCAGGTCGTGGCGGTGCATCGAGCCGGCACCGAAGCCGCCGATCTCGAAGTCCACGTGGTGGTGCAGGTCGAAGGATTCGAGCTTGTGGAAGGCGACTTCGGCGAGGTTGCCGGTCACCAGCGTCTGGGTGAACCCCGGGTCGGCCGCCAGCGTCCGCAGCGCGCGCTCCGCACCCGGCAGGGCGCTGCCGCGCTGCGCGAGCTCATCGCGCGTCGCGGCGACCGCGCTGGTCAACGCGGCGAACATGGCTGACACGGTGGCTTCGTCGGTGGGGCTGTCGTGGATTTCGAGCACGTCGGTGGTGATCGCCAGTTCGGTGCGACCCGCGGTGTCCGGCATGCGCTGCAGGGCCTTGCCGGTGACTTCCACGAGTGCCCGGTGGTACCAGCGGGGGCCGAATCCCCTGGCGTCGATGAGCGTCAGGTCGATGTCCCACAGCACGAGTCGTGTCACCGCATCATCCTGCCAGCCAGGCGTCCCGGAGTGGACCCCGACGTGACCAGGACACCGGCCCCGGCGCGCGGCCGCCGCTTCCCGATTCCGCCCGGAAATCCGGGCATTCCCGACGTTCTGCCGGGTCGCGAACACCGGAGCCCGCGCAGCGCCTCAACCAGCCAGGAAGGTCAGCCTGACCCGACGCACCGGATTGTCCACATTGGTGTCCACCAGGCACACCGACTGCCAGGTGCCCAGGGCCAGTTGTCCGCCCAGCACCGGGATCGACGCGTACGGCGGGACGAACGCGGGCAGCACGTGGTCCCGACCGTGACCCGGCGACCCGTGCCGGTGCCGCCAGCGGTCGTCCGCGGGCAGCAGATCCCGCAACGCGGCGAGCAGGTCTTCGTCACTGCCTGCACCGGTCTCGATGATCGCCAGCCCTGCCGTCGCGTGCGGCACCCAGACGTTGAGCAAGCCGTCACCGGCCCCGGCCGAACGCAGGAAGCGCGCGCACTCGGCGCCCAGGTCGTGAACGACCTCCACGGAACCGGTCCGGACCTCGATTTCCTCGGTGTGCATGGGCCAACGGTAGGCAGTCGTACCGGAATCGGCTTTCGTGGTGCGAGGATGCAGGCATGCGAGAAGCATTCGGTGCGAAATTCGACGTCCCAGACGGCTATCTGAACACCGCGAGCATCGGCATCCCGCCCACCGACGTGGTCCACGCCCTGACCGAATCGGTGGCGCGTTGGGGAAGCGGTCTGGACCACCCGGCGGACTTCGAACCTGCCGTGGCCACCGCGCGAGGGGCGTTCGCGCGGCTGGTCGGCACCGCGGCGGACCGGGTGGCGATCGGCGCCACCGCCTCGCAACTCATCGGCCTGGTCGCGGCGAGCTTGCCGGATGGTGCCCGAGTGCTGGTCGCGAAGCAGGACTTCACCAGCGTGCTCTTCCCGTTCGCCGCGCAGCAGGACCGAGGTGTGCGGGTGACCGAGGTGGAGCTGTCCGAGATCGCCGACCACGCCGCTGACCACGACGTGGTCGCGGTCAGCGCGGTGCAGTCCAGCGACGGCCGGATCGTCGACCTCGACGCGCTGCGGCAGGTCGCCGCCTCGACCTCGACGCGGGTGCTGCTCGACGTCACGCAGGCGCTCGGCTGGCTTCCGATGCGCCTGGACTGGGCCGACTGGGTCGTTTGCGCGGGCTACAAGTGGCTGCTCTCGCCGCGCGGCGCCGCCTGGCTGGCCGTCCACCCGGACGCGCCCGAGATCCGGCCGAACAGCGCGAACTGGTACGCGAGCGACGACCCGTGGAACACCACCTACGGCCTGCCGTTGCGGCTGGCCGACGACGCCCGCGCCCTCGACCTGTCGCCGACCTGGTTCGCGCAGGTCGGGGCGGCGGTGGCGATGGACTGGCTGGCCGGGCTCGACATGACCGCGGTCGCCGGGCACTGCGCCGGGCTGGCCGACGAGTTCCGGACGGCACTGGACCTGCCACCGGCGGGATCAGCGATCGTCTCGGTGCAGGTGCCCGACGCGGTGTCGAAACTGACCGCGGCGGGGATCTCCTGCGCGATGCGGGCGGGCCGGGCCAGGTTGTCGTTCCACCTGTACAACACGGCCGCGGACGTCGAACGCGCGGTCAACGCCCTGCGGTCGGCATGACCATTACGTCGGGGGTGTCCCTCTCGTGATCCGCAACCGCTACCGTTGGTGCCCGTGTCGGACCGACAGGGTGGGCCCGAAGAGATGACGGGTGCACAAGCCAATACGCAGCGCGAGACCACTCCGCTGCGGCGCGACAACTCGCGGATCAGACCGGATCGCGCGCCCGTGCCCGCCGAACCGGAGCAGGCCACCCGGCCCGCGTTCGCCCCGCCACCTCGACGGGATCCGCCACCGCCACCTCCGGTCAACCAGTCGACCACTCGGCAGGCCCCGGTGCCGGAAGCACCGCGCGTCACCCCGATGGGCTGGGCACTGCGCGGACTCGGGCTGCTCGCGATCTCGGTGCTGTCCGGGCTGATCTGGCTGCTGATCAAACCGGACGGCGCGGACGACGCCGCACCGCCGTCGAATCCGCCGCGGTACGACTTCACGCTGATCCGCCGGGAAGAAGCGTTCCAGGGTTGCAAGGACGTCTCGACGGCACAGATCAGGAGCTTCTTCCAGCGGCAGGAGTGCGCGCACCTCACCCGCGCGCTCTACAGCACCAAGCTGCCCAACGGCACCCGGGTGCTGACCTCGGTCATCACCGTGCTGATGCCCGATGCGACCGCCGCGCAGCAGCTCAACGACCTGACCACGCGGGATGGCACCGGCAACATCCGGGACTTGGTCGACGACGAGAGCGACGGCACCAGGGACATGCCCGACCTGGACGACGACGCCTACGCCTCCGGGCGCCAGGACCGCCTGGTGGTGATCGGTGACTCGGCCTACTTCGACAAGTCCACCCCGAAGAAGGACCCGGCCCTGCTGGACGTCACCAACGAAGCCCTCAAGCTCGGCTGGCCCCAGGACCAATCCCCACGCTGACGACTGATGGGAAATCCACTCGCGAGGTTGGTGGCGGGTGTCAGGGTTGGCCGGGGAAGGGTTGGGTGGCTGGTTGTTGGCCGGTGGTTAGTCGCCACCTGGTGGCCCGGGTTGCCGATTTGGTGAGGCCGTCCAGGGCGGTGGTGCGCAATCCGGCGTCCTCGGTGTTCTCCAGCACCGAGCGCCAGCCGACCGCGCAGTCCTGCTCCGCCTTGAGCAGCACGGCGATGGCCGATTTCTGGTCGCCCAGCGGTTGCCCGACGTCGTAGCCGGGCTGCGCCGCGGCCGATGGCTGCGCCGCATCTCGCAGCGCCCGATCCGCGGCGTCGCGCAACCGCTGGTGCTGCGCCGCCGCGTCGTCGATCGCGCTGCGCACGCGGGCCTCGCTGACGAACGCGCTGGCCAGTCCGTACACCCACACGGCCGCGTGCTCCGCGCTCAGCGCGCTGCGCAACGCGTTGCCCGCGTCCGCCGAAAGCTCCGTCACCCCAGCACCTCCCGCAGGCTCGCGCAGCTCGCCGAAATGGACCCCACCAGTCCGGCGCGGTAGGTCGGCAGGCCGGGCACCAGTTGCGCCGCCTTCTGCTGCGCCATGGCCAGCGCATCCCGCAGCACTTTCGCCGCGGCGTCCGCGGCGGTCGGGGCCGGTTGCGGCGCCACGTCGGGCACCGACGGCGGATCGTCCGGGTCGGGCGGGTTGACCCGGTCGACCTCCCGCTGCATGGCCTCGGCGTGTGCGGTCCGTGCGCTGGCCACCTCGTTGGCGGCGTCGGCCAGTCCCGCGTGGGCCTGCGCGACCGCCTTCGCCAGCTGCACGTCGGACTTCGCCGCGGTTGCCAGCGCCACCAGCGGATCGGGTTCGTCGGGCGCCGAGCCGCACGCCGTGGTCAACGCGGCGGCCACCGGGGCGGCCGCGAACAACCGCAGGACGCTCCGCCGCCCCAGCACCGGCCAGGCTCGCGAGGAGGATTTCACGCCGCCCTATCCTGCCAGGTGATCAACCCGGCGAATGCTCCGGCACCGCACGCGACGAGCCGCCGGATCCCGCACCGGGGCAGCGCTGGCCGTAGCGATCCATGCCACCGCTCGGTCCCCGGCGCAATCCGCCGATCGTTGGGGTCCCACGCCGCGCTTGGGTGCGGGTGGACGCGATACCCTGGGCGACCGCGGCTTGCACGGGCAGCACCGGCTCGTGGAAGTCCCGCGTCATGTCCAGCGTCGCGATTTTGCCAGGTCCGAACCAGGCCGCGATCGAAATCTAAGGAGTGCCAACGTGTCCAGCCCGCCGCGCGGTGCGATCACCGCGCAGCTGGAGCCCGTCGTAGCCGAGGCCGTGGCTCGAACGGGTTTCGACCTGGAGGAGTTCGACGTGCAGCAGGCCGGCCGCCGTCGACTGATCAAGGTCGTCATCGATTCCGACGATGGGGTCGGGCTCGACGAGATCTCCGACGTCAGTCGCGCGGTGTCGGAGGTGCTGGACGCGCACGAGCACGTCCTGGCCGGTTCCTACACGCTGGAGGTCACCTCGCCGGGCGTGGACCGGCCGCTGACCCGCGTGCGGCACTGGCGGCGCGCCCGCTACCGGCTGGTCAAGATCCGGTTCAGCGACGGCGAGAAGTTGGTGGCGCGCGTCGGGGAAGCCGATGATGGAGGTGTCACGGTGCTGGTCGGCGGCGAACTGCGCCGAGTGGCCTACCGTGATGTCGAACGCGCGGTGGTCGAGGTGGAGTTCCAGCAGCCACCGGCGGAGGATTTGGTCAAGCTGGAGCGGGCTGCGGGCGGCGTTTCCCGGCAGGGGAACGACCGGGAAGACACGGAGGAGTCGAGGTGAACGTCGACATCGCGGCGCTGCGTGCGATCGAACGCGACAAGGACATCCCGTTCGAGACGGTCCTGGAAGCGATCGAATCGGCACTGCTCACCGCATACCGCCACACCGAGGGGCACCAGCCGCACGCGCGGGTGGAGGTGGACCGCAAGACCGGTGTCGTGCGGGTGATCGCCCACACCTTGGCCGCCGACGGCACCGTGCAGGAGGAGTGGGACGACACGCCGGAGGGCTTCGGGCGGATCGCGGCGACCACCGCGCGGCAGGTCATCCTGCAGCGGCTGCGCGACGCGGAGCACGAGCGGACCTTCGGCGAGTTCTCCGCGAAGGAAGGCGAGATCCTCGGCGGAGTAATCCAGCGCGATGCGCGGGCCAACTCGCGCGGCATGGTCATCGTGCAGGTCGGTGACAGCGAAGGCGTGATCCCCGCCGCCGAGCAGGTGGCCGGGGAGAACTACGAGCACGGCACCCGCATCAAGTGCTACGTCTACGGGGTTTCGCGGAGTGCGCGCGGGCCGCAGATCACCCTGTCGCGCACCCACCCGAACCTGGTCCGGCGGCTGTTCGCGCTGGAGGTGCCGGAGATCGCCGACGGCACCGTGGAGATCCCCGCGGTGGCGCGGGAGCCCGGACACCGCTCCAAGATCGCGGTGCGCTCGACGATCTCCGGGGTCAACGCCAAGGGCGCCTGCATCGGGCCGATGGGCTCGCGGGTGCGCAACGTGATGAGCGAGCTGGGCGGCGAGAAGATCGACATCATCGACTACTCGGACGACCCGGCGACCTTCGTCGGCAACGCGCTGTCACCGGCCAAGGTAGTGTCGGTGGAGGTCGTCGACGAACGCGCCAAGACCGCGCGGGTGGTCGTGCCGGACTTCCAGCTCTCGCTGGCGATCGGCAAGGAAGGCCAGAACGCCCGGCTGGCGGCGCGGCTGACCGGCTGGCGGATCGACATCCGCAGCGATGCCGACCCCGGTGCGCCCGCCACCTCGGCGGGCCAGCCCCCGGCGCAGGCATCCGGTCTCGACCCCGCGGTGGACGATCTGCCGACCGTGGGTTCGGCCGAGTGACGTCGTCGGGTTAGAATCACAGGAGGTTCGACGCGAGGGGAACGACGATCAGCACGCGGGTGGCCGGTCGACACGGCGAGAGCTGTGGACCGGTGCGCACTTGTGTGGGATGTCGTATCCGGACGTCATCCTCCGAGCTACTGCGTGTGGTGGCTGAGGTCGGTCGGGCGGGTCCCGTCGCTGTTCCCGATCCACGACGTCGGCAACCGGGCCGGGGAGCATGGTTGCATCCCGATCTGGCGTGCCTTCGGCTGGCCGAGCGGCGCCGGGCGTTTCCGCGTGCACTGCGTGTGCAGGGATCTCTCGACACCTCAGCCGTGCAGGACCACTTGAGTGCCAGCCAACCGCAGCCAGTGGCTCACGACATGACCGACGCGGGATCCGTCCCGCGCCAGGCAACTGAAGGAAAGCAGGTCGACCCGTCATGAATCAGCCGTGAAGCTGAAGCCATGAACGCGCATCGGCGATAGGACGAGGTCGAGCGGGACTGCCGCCCGGCCTCACCCAGATGAGGAGAGCAGTGGCAGGCAAGGCCCGCGTACATGAGCTCGCCAAAGAGCTCGGTGTTACCAGCAAGGAAGTACTGAACAAGCTCGCCGAGCAGGGCGAGTACGTGAAGTCTGCGTCGTCCACCGTGGAAGCCCCGGTGGCCCGCAGGCTGCGTGACGCACTCGCCAAGCCGTCGGCGTCCAAGAAGAGCGACTCCAATGGCGGCGGCAGGCCCGCACCGGTGGAGTCCAGGTCTGGTCGCGCCGAAGGGGCGCCGAAGCCCGGCCCCAAGCCCGGCCCGCGCCCCGAGGGGCCGGCTGGCGAACGTCCCAAGCCCGGCCCCAAGCCGGGTCCGAAACCGACTCCCAAGCCGGAGCCGGAGGTCAAGCCCGCCGAGCAGGCACCGGCCGCGAAGGCCGAGCCCCGGCAGGCCGCTGGCCCCAGGCCCAGCCCGAAGTCACCGGCCCCGCGGCAGCAGCAGGGCCCGAAGTCCGGTGGCGACGGCGATGCCGGTGTCGTCCCGGCGCGTCCGAAGGCGCCCAAGCCGGGGCCGCGGCCGCCGCGCGTGGGCAACAACCCGTTCGGCGTCGGCAGCGGTGCGCCGCAGCAGCGGTCCCCGCGCCCGGGTCCTGGTGGTCGCCAGGGCGGCGGGCAGGGTCCCGGTCGTCAACACGGTGGCCAGCGGCAGGGCGGCGGTCAGGGTGCTGGCACGGCACCTGCCGCCGGCAACGCGCCGCGCGGTGACGGTGGCTCGCGCCCGAACCCGGGCATGATGCCGCCTCGTCCGAACCCCGGCATGATGCCGCCTCGTCCGCCGCGTAGCGGTGGCGGTCCTGGTGGTGGTCCCGGTGGAGGCCGCGGCGGTGGCCGTGGTGGACCGGGTGGTGGCGGCGGTGGTCGTCCCGGTGGCGGCGGTGGCGGCGGTGGTCGTCCCGGCGGCGGTGGCGGCGGCTTCCGCGGCGGCGGTGGCGGTGGGGGCGGCAGCGCGCCCAGCGGCGCCCCGGCCGGTGGCGGCGGTGGCTTCCGCGGTCGTCCCGGCGGCGGTGGTCGTCCGGGCGGTCCCGGCGGTCGTGGCGGTGCGGCCGGTGCGTTCGGTCGTCCCGGCGGTCCGGCCAAGCGCGGTCGCAAGTCGAAGCGGCAGAAGCGCCAGGAGTACATGGAGAACATGCAGGCGCCGTCGGTCGGCGGCGTCCGCCTCCCGCGCGGCAGCGGCGAGGTCGTTCGCCTGCGCCGCGGTGCTTCGCTGACCGACTTCGCCGAGAAGATCAACGCCAACCCGGCCTCGCTGGTGCAGGCGATGTTCCACCTCGGCGAGATGGTCACCGCGACCCAGTCCGTCTCCGACGAGGTGCTGGAGCTCCTCGGCTCGGAGATGAACTACCAGATCGAGATGGTCAGTCCGGAGGACGAGGACCGGGAGCTGCTGGAGTCGTTCGACATCAGCTACGGCGACCCGGGCAGCTCCGAGGACGAGCTGGCGGCGCGTCCGCCGGTGGTGACCGTCATGGGTCACGTCGACCACGGTAAGACCCGCCTGCTGGACACCATCCGCAAGACGAACGTGCAGGCCGGTGAGGCCGGTGGCATCACTCAGCACATCGGTGCGTACCAGGTCGTCACCAGCCTGGAAGGCAACGAGCGGCCGATCACCTTCATCGACACCCCGGGTCACGAGGCGTTCACCGCGATGCGTGCCCGTGGTGCGAAGTCGACCGACATCGCCGTGCTGGTGGTGGCCGCCGACGACGGCGTCATGCCGCAGACGGTGGAGGCGATCAACCACGCCCAGGCCGCTGGGGTGCCGATCGTGGTCGCGGTCAACAAGATCGACGTCGAGGGTGCGAACCCGGCCAAGATCCGCCAGCAGCTGACCGAGTACAACCTGGTCGCGGAGGAGTACGGCGGCGACACCATGTTCGTCGACATCTCGGCGAAGCAGGGCACCAACATCGACGGCCTGCTGGAGGCGGTCCTGCTCACCGCGGACGCCGCGCTGGACCTGCGGGCGAACCCGAGCATGCCCGCCCAGGGCGTGGCGATCGAGGCCCATCTGGACCGCGGTCGCGGTCCGGTGGCCACGGTGCTGGTGCAGCGCGGCACGCTGCGGGTCGGTGACTCGGTGGTGGCCGGGGACGCCTACGGCCGCGTCCGCCGGATGATCAACGAGAACGACGAGGACGTCCCGGAGGCGCTGCCGTCGCGGCCGGTGCAGGTCATCGGTTTCACTTCGGTGCCGGGCGCGGGCGACACCTTCCTGGTGGTCGACGAGGACCGGGTGGCTCGGCAGATCGCCGACCGCCGCGGGGCTCGCATCCGGGAGGCGCAGAACGCGGCCAAGCGCAAGCGGGTCAGCCTCGAAGACCTGGACAAGGTGCTCAAGGACACCAACCAGCTCAACCTGATCATCAAGGGTGACAACTCGGGTACCGTCGAGGCGCTCGAAGAGTCGCTGATGAAGATCGAGGTCGGCGACGACGTCGAGCTGCGGGTCATCCACCGCGGCGTCGGTGGCATCAACGAGTCGGACATCAACCTCGCCACCGCGGAGAACACCATCGTCCTGGGCTTCAACGTCCGGGCCGAGGGCAAGGCGGCCGAGGTCGCCAACCGCGAGGGCGTCGAGATCCGGTACTACTCGGTGATCTACCGCGCCATCGAGGACATCGAGCAGGCCCTCAAGGGCATGCTCAAGCCCGAGTACGAGGAAGTCGAGCTGGGCCGGGCCGAGGTCCGCGAGGTCTTCAAGTCCTCCCGGGTCGGCACCATCGCGGGCTGCATGGTCACCGAAGGCGTCATCAAGCGGAACGCCAAGGCACGCCTGCTGCGCGACAACGTGGTGGTCGCCGAGAACCTCACCATCAACTCGTTGAAGCGGTTCAAGGACGACGCGAACGAGGTCCGCGAAGGCTTCGAGTGCGGTCTGACCCTGGGGTCGTACAACGACCTCAAGGTCGGCGACGTCATCGAGCCCTACGAGATGCGCGAGAAGCCGCGCGACTGAGCCGGTGTGCGCACAGGGGGTCGTCATTCGGCGGCCCCCTGTGCGGCGGCTGGCTCCTCGCGGTGAGGAACACCCATGTATGTCGGTGTGCTCGAACTGGACGTGCTGCTCGGTGACGTCCACTCCCTGAAGCAGAAGCGCGCCGTGGTGCGGCCAGTGGTGGCCGAACTGCGACGGCGCTTCGAGGTCGCGGTCGCCGAGGCCGGGAACCAGGATCTGCACCGCCGCGCGCTGTTCGGCGTCGCGACGGTCTCCGGCGACGCCGCGCACGTGCGCGAAGTGCTGGATGCGTGCGAGCGGCTGGTCGCCGCGCGCCCCGAACTCGAATTGCTTTCGGCCCGGCAACGGATGCTGGGCCCGGAAGACTGAACTTTTCCCATAAGGAGGTGCGCCGTGGCTGATACGGCGCGCGCCCGCAGGCTCGCCAAACGCATCGCCCAGATCGTGGCATCGGGGCTGGAGCACGAGGTGAAGGACCCGCGGCTGGCGATGGTGACGGTCACCGACGCACGGGTCACCCCCGATCTGCGGGACGCCACTGTGTACTACACCGTGTTCGGCGACGACGCCGACCACGCCTCGACCGCTGCCGCACTGGCCAGCGCGACCGGGGTGCTGCGTTCCCGCGTCGGCGAGCAGACCGGGGTGCGGTTCACCCCGACGCTGACGTTCGTCGCAGACACCGTGCCGGACAACGCGCGGCGCTTCGACGAACTGCTCGCCAAGGCCAGGGAAGCCGATGAGGAGGTCGCCCGGTTGGCTTCCGGCGCGGTGCACGCCGGTGACAGCGATCCGTACCGCGCCGCCACCGACGATGACGAGCTCGCCACCGACGGTGCGGACGTCGAATCGTTTTCCGACGCCGATGTGCGTCGTGGGCCACAAGGTGGTTGAGTCGCGGCGCGTCATCGGGTGCGTTGGTCATCGGTGGTCACATCGGCCATCGATGTCGTGGAGGTGAAACCTGTGCGCGGGCAACCCGATAGTCGCGATGGCAATTCCGCGACCGGTGCTGATCCGGTCGCAGTGGCTGAGGCCGCTCGCAAGCTCGCCAACGCCTCGGACGTGACGCTTTTCGCGCACATCAACCCGGACGCCGATGCGTTGGGCAGCGCGCTCGCGCTGGGCCGTGCGCTGCGGCGGCGCGGCTGCGCGGTCCGGGTCTCGTTCGGGAACCCGCAGCGGCCGCCGTTCTCGCTGCGCGATCTCGACGGCGACGGGCTCGTGGTGCCAGCGGACGAGGTGCCCGCGGCGCCACCGACCCTGGTCGTCTGCGACACCGGCAGCCTGCAGCGGCTCGGTCGGCTCGCTGACCGGGTCGCCGCCACCATCGACGCCGGTGGCGACGTCATCGTGATCGACCACCACGTGTCCAACACCCGCTACGGCACGCTGCACGTGATCGATGAGCGTGCCGAGGCGACGGTGTTGATCGTGCTCCGGCTGCTCGACGAACTCGGCGTGGAACTCGATCTGCCGATGGCGCGGTGCCTCTACGCGGGCCTGGTCACCGATACGCGTTCGTTCCGGCACGCCAGCGCGTGGACGCATCGGGTGGCGGCGCGGCTGCTGGAGGCCGGTGTGGATCCGGAGGCGACGACCCGGCCGCTGCTCGACACGCATCCGTTCGGCTGGATGAACATGCTTTCCGAGGTGTTGGCGGAGGCGAAGCTGGAGCCGTCGGCGGCTCGGGGGCTGGGCCTGGTGCACGCGACGGTCCGGTTGGCGCACTCCGAGGGGCTGCGCAGCGAGGACGTCGACAGCGTCATCGACGTGGTGCGCACGACCAGCGAGGCGGAGGTGGCGGCGGTGCTCAAGGAGACCGCGCCGCTGCACTGGTCGGTGTCGCTGCGCGCCGACAGCCGGGTGGACGTCGGCCACGCGGCGGCTTCCTGCGGTGGTGGCGGGCACCGGCTCGCCTCCGGCTTCACCGCCCAGGGCCCGGCGGAGGACGTCATCGCGGCACTGCGGAAGGCCGTCGACGAAGCACCGCTGCTGGACTAGGGACTGTCCCAGAAGTGGTTTGCGTAGCGGTGCGGGGTGGCGCAGACCCCAGCGGTTCGGGGCGAGTCGGGCAGGTTCAGGTGCGGCGTCGGGCCCGGAAGGCGGCGACGTGCACGCGGTTGGCGCAGCGGGGGCTGCAGAAGCGCTTGGCCCGGTTGGTCGAGGTGTCCAGGAAGTAGGTGTTGCAGTCCTCCGCGCCGCAACGCCCCCAGCGCCCGGTGCCGTATTGGACGACGCCCTGGGCCAGACCCCACGCGGCGGCAGCGGCGACTTCGTCAACAGCCGGGGCGTCCGGGCCCGCCACGTGGACGTGCCAGTTCGGCAGGCCCTCGGGCCCGCCGTGGCCGGACAGCCTCGGGCGGGGTGGATGCGTGGACAGCAGGTCGTTGATCTCGGTGAGCACGGTGTCGTCGTCGGCGGCGACCATCGCGTCCAGCGCGCGGCGCAGCCCGTCGGCCACCCCGCGCAGCACGGGGAGGTCGGGTTCGTGCAGGCGGTCGGCCCACCACGGCTCGTCGTGGAGCGCGGCGCGCACCTCGTCCAGGTTGCCCAGGTCGGCGTTCGCGAGTCGGAGCGCCACCATTGCGTAATCAGCGTTGTCCATCTGCGATCCTTACCGATACGCTGGCTTGTCAGGGGCGTATCCCACGATCACAGCTTACCGGGAGGCGGCGTGTCCGAACTTGGCGAACGGGTGGCACCGCGTCAGCTCCTGGCTCTCGCGGTGCCAGCGCTGGGCGTGCTGGCAGCCGAGCCGCTGTACGTGCTGGTCGACACCGCCGTGGTCGGACATCTCGGCGCGGTGCCGCTGGCCGGGCTGGCGCTCGGCGGCACGCTGTTCACCCTGGTTTCGAGCCAGCTGACCTTCCTGACCTACGGCACCACGGCGCGCACCGCTCGGCTGCACGGCGCTGGTCGCCGCAAGGACGCCGTCGCCGAAGGTGTGCAGGCGACCTGGCTGGGCGCCTGCGTCGGCGTGGTGCTCCTGCTGCTCGCGCAGCTGGTGGCGGTCCCGGTCGCGGAATTGCTGGCCGGGCCTGGACCGATCGCCGACGCGGCCGCGACGTGGTTGCACATCGCGCTGCTCGGGGCCCCGATGGTGCTGATCACCATGGCCGGCAACGGCTGGATGCGCGGCGTGCAGGACACCGCCCGCCCGCTTCGCTACGTGCTGATCGGCAACGGTGTGTCGGCCGTGCTGTGCCCGCTGTTCGTCTACCCCTTCGGCTGGGGTCTGGAGGGGTCGGCGATCGCGAACCTGATCGGCCAGACGATCTCCGCCGCGCTGTTCGTGCGGGCCCTGGCCGTCGAGCGGGTGCCGCTGAAGCCGGAGCTGTCGAAGATGCGCGCCCAGCTGGGGCTGGGGCGCGACCTGGTGCTTCGCACCCTGGCGTTCCAGGTGTGCTTCCTGTCGGCGACCTCGGTCGCCGCCCGCACCGGTGCTGAAGCCGCTGCCGCGCACCAGGTGGTTTGGCAGTTGTGGACCTTCCTGGCGCTGGTGCTGGATTCGTTGGCGATCGCTGCGCAGTCGTTGGTCGGCGCCGCGTTGGGCGGCGGTTCGGCGCAGCGGGCCAAGGGGATCGCCAGGCAGGTCACCTGGTACGGCTTGGTGTTCGGCGTCGTGCTCGGGTTGGTGTTCGCAGCGCTCGCGGGCCTGTTGCCAGCGCTGTTCACCACCGACGGCGCGGTGTTGGCGGAGATCCCGCACGCCTGGTGGTTCTTCGTCGTCATGCAGCCCGTGGCAGGCGTGGTGTTCGCCCTGGACGGGGTGCTCCTCGGCGCTGGCGACGCCGCTTACCTGCGCACCGCGGCGCTGCTGAGCGCGGCCGTCGGCTACCTGCCGCTGATCTGGTTGGCGCTGGCGTTCGACTGGGGTTTGGTCGGGATCTGGACCGGCTTGAGCCTGTTCATGATCCTGCGCATGGCGACGCTGCTGCTGCGTGCCCGCTCAGGCCGCTGGGCCGTCGTCGGCGCCACGCGGACACCCGCCAACGCCTAGGACTCGTGAGTGGCGACTCGGGCGAGAACCGGGGCGAGAACTCACGACACGATCGCATCGAAACCCTGCTGGTGCGCCCTGGCTAAGGTGGCGCGGCCGGGTCGGGAATGATGGTGCGTCGTGTCCGAACGCTCCGGTAAAACACGTCCCACCGTTCCACCCGGCCTGCTGGTGATCGACAAACCGGCGGGGATGACCTCGCACGACGTCGTCGCGCGGGTTCGCCGCATCATGGGCACCCGCCGGGTCGGGCACGCCGGAACGCTGGACCCGATGGCCACCGGGGTGCTGGTGCTGGGCCTGGAACGGGCCACCAAGCTGCTCGGCCACCTGGCCTTGGACACCAAGGCGTACCTGGCCACGATCCGGCTGGGTGCGACCACCACCACCGACGACGCCGAAGGCGAGGTGGTGTCCACTGTGGATGCATCCACAGTGGACGAATCGGCGATCCGGGCCGGGATCGCCGCGTTGACCGGCGATATCCAGCAGGTGCCCAGCGCGGTCAGCGCGATCAAGATCAACGGTCGGCGCGCCTACGAGCTGGCGCGCTCCGGCGAGAACGTCGAACTGGCGGCGCGGCCGGTCGCCGTGTCCCGCTTCGACGTGCTGGCGTTGCGCCGCACCGATCGCACGACAGAGGTGGATGTGCTGGTCGAGTGCTCGTCGGGCACCTACGTGCGCGCGCTGGCGCGGGACCTGGGGGCCGGGCTGGGTGTCGGTGGGCACCTCGCCGAACTGCGCCGGACCCGGGTCGGTCCGTTCGGGCTGGCCACCGCGCGCACCCTTGAGCAGCTGGCAGCCGAGCCTGGCCTGTCGATGAGCCTGGACCAGGCGGTCGAGGCCGCTTTCCCGCGCCGCGACGTCGATCCCGCGGTCGCCCGCGCGCTTTCCCACGGCCAGGTGGTCACGGCGGCCGGGGTCGAGGGCACCTACGGGATGTTCGACCCCGATGGCCGGGCGGTCGCGCTGGTCCGGGACCGCGGTCGGACCGCGAAACCGGTACTGGTGATCATTCCGGCGAACTGACCGATCTGCGCGGATCGTCTTCCGCCGCAAGGTTTTCAGTGACGCGGGTCATGGTCGCCAGAACCCGGCGAAGGGCGAGCGTCAGCGAGCCGACCGAGCTCGGCCGGATGTGCGCGGCCACCACGCACGACCAGCGCGTCGGCATTCGAGGCCGGGGCGAGCTGACCGGCGGGATTGCCGTCCGCCGCTGCCCGTGCGGCGCGACCTGCGGCACGGGCGATGGCGATCCGGTGGTCCGGGAGCAGCGCAGTAGGCTTGCTGGTCGTGCAGCGATGGCGTGGTTTGGAGCAGATCCCCGGCGGCTGGGGCCGGTGCGTGGTCACCATCGGCGTCTTCGACGGCGTGCACCGGGGGCATCAGCAGCTGATCACGCACGCCGTGCAGCAGGCCCGCCGCCGCAACGTGCCCTGCGTGCTGATGACCTTCGATCCGCACCCGTCGGAAGTGGTGCGGCCGGGCAGCCACCCGGCGCAGCTGACCACGCTGCGGCGCCGAGCCGAGCTGGTCGAACAGCTCGGCGTGGACGTGTTCTGCGTGCTGCCCTTCACCCGCGAGGTCGCGCGGCTACCGGCCGAGGAGTTCGTGCACGAGATGTTGGTGGAGCGGCTGCACGCGGCCGAGATCGTGGTCGGCGAGAACTTCACCTTCGGCCACAAGGCGGCTGGCAACATCGAGCTGCTGGCCAAGCTCGGCGAGCGGTTCGGCTTCGAGGTCGAATCTGATGCGCTGGTATCCGGGCCGGTGCGCCGGGCCGACGACCCGTCCGGCACCTCGGTGACCTTCTCGTCGACCTACATCCGCTCCAGCATCGACGCCGGCGACGTCGTCGCGGCGGCCTCCGCGCTGGGCCGCCACCACCGGCTGGAGGGCATCGTGGTGCGCGGCGCCGGGCGCGGCGGCAAGGAACTCGGCTTCCCCACCGCGAACCTGTCCACCCCGTCGCACGCGGCGATCCCGGCCGACGGTGTCTACGCGGGCTGGTTCACGCACCGCCGACGTGGCTCGGTGCAGCCCGGGCGGACGCTGCCCGCGGCGGTGTCGGTGGGCAGCAACCCGACCTTCTCCGGCACCGAGCGCACCGTCGAGGCGTACGTGCTCGACATCGACGCCGACTTCTACGGCGAGCACGTCGACCTGGACTTCGTGCAGCGGCTGCGGTCGATGGAGCGCTTCGACACGGTCGACGCGCTGATCCAGCAGATGCACCAGGACGTCGTCGAGACCCGGCGGATTCTGGGTGCGGACGGGTGAAAACCGGTAAGCCGACGCCCCGAACGGAGCAGCCGCGTCCACTGGGCGGGGCACCGCGATCGCAGCGGATTTCGGATTCTCGTTCGCATCCGGGCGATGACCTGGCAGTATTCAGAGCCGGATCAGCGGCCGAGCGCGGCCGGGTCGCCGCCGACACAGGGGGAGCGAAGGTGACGGAGAGCAAGAACGTCCAGCGGAACCTGGCACTGCAGCGGCAGTGGTACGGCGAACCGCTGGGAGACCGGGTGCGCCGCCTGGTCGTTGCGTTCCGCATCTCGCAGGCCCAGCTCGCCGAGGTGCTCGGGATCAGCGCGCCGATGCTCAGCCAGGTGATGAGCGGGCGGCGCGCCAAGATCGGCAACCCGTCGGTGCTGGCGCGGCTGGTGATGCTGGAGCGCAAGGTGCTCATCCCCGGTGTGGCGGCTGGCGAGTCGGACGCGATCAAGCAGGCGCTGGAGGACGTTCGGCACTCGCGCCCTTCGGTGGGCCGCGACAACCTGCCGGTCAAGCAGGCCAACGGCGAGGAAGCCGTGTGGCCGGTGTTGCGCGAGGTGGCCCGGCCCAGTGAGCTGGAGGCCGCGGCATCGTTGCTCGAAGGTCGCTACCCGGCGTTGGCGCAGTTGCTGCGCCGCGCCGCCAACGGCGACTCCGACTGACGGTCTCGGGCAAGCGGGCTGGACCCGCGTTCGCGACCATGATCGACAGGGGGGGGGAGCGTGCGCCTGTTCACGGCGCTGTGGCCGTCCGAGGAGGCGGTGCGGCACCTGTCCTCGACAGTCGACCGCCTCGACCCGGACCTGGTCGCCGAAGCCACGGCGGGGCTGCGCAAGTTCCGGTTCACCGCGCCGCAGCGCTGGCACCTGACGTTGTGCTTCCACGGCGACGACGCCGATCAGCAGCACGTGACCGACCGGCTGGAGCGCCGCGTCGCCCAGTTGCGGGCGGCCGATCCGCCGCGGCTGCGGTTGGCCGGCGCCGGGACGTTCCGCGGCGTGCTGTGGACCGGCGTCGAAGCCGCCACCGAAGCCGACGACATCACGCTGCGCGCACTGGTGCGCGCGGCCGGTGGTGATCCACACGATTACCGAGCGCATCTGACCATCGCCAGGTGGGTGGGCGGACGCGCCGACCGGGAGCTGCTGCCCGGCCTGTTCGCGGACTACGCCGGTCCGTGGTGGCAGTGCCGCGAGCTCACCGTGGTGTGCAGTGACCTGCGGGAAGGCGCTCCGGTGTACCGCACGGTGCACCGCGCGGCGGTGCCGCCCGAGTCGTCGGGCTGACCCAGTAGCACCAGCTCCCCCTGTTATCCTGGCCGGTGGAGCGGCTGCAGTCCGTGGTGGCCGAAATCCGGTCGATGATCTTCGATCTGCCCACCCGGCCTACTGGTCGGGTGCAGCTGACACGGGACGTTGAAGGAGAGTCAACTCGTGGCGTTGTCCACTGATGAGAAGAAGCAGATCCTGGCCGAGTACGGCCTGAAGGACGGCGACACCGGTTCGCCCGAGGCCCAGGTGGCCCTGCTGACCAAGCGGATCGTCGGGCTGACCGAGCACCTCAAGCAGCACAAGCACGACCACCACTCGCGTCGTGGTCTGCTGCTGATGGTCGGTCGCCGCCGCCGACTGCTCAACTACCTGACCAAGGTGGACATCGAACGCTACCGTTCGCTGATCCAGCGACTCGGTCTGCGTCGTTGACGGACACCGGGGGGAGTGGCCAGCGGGCCGCTCCCCCCGGTGCATTGAAGACGGACGGCGTCCGGCGCCGTCGCAACTGAAGAGAGTGCTCACGGTGGCACGCACCGGGCAGGCGTCCGCCGGTCCTCGGTAGTGGCTGCCGGGCAATGCGTCGCAGCAGACGCTCCCCGGGAGCTTCGATCGATGGCCGGCCTCGTCGGACCACGATCCGGATGCTCCTGCCGTGGGCCTCGTGAACATGAGGAGTCAACCTTGACTGAACCCCAGTCGATCGACGAGGGCGTTTACGAAGCAACCGCCGTGCTGGACAACGGCGCGTTCGGGACCCGCACCATCCGGTTCGAGACCGGCAGGCTGGCCAAGCAGGCCGCCGGAAGCATCGTCGCCTACCTCGATGACGAGACCATGCTGCTGTCCGCGACCACGGCGTCCAAGCAGCCGAAGGAGCACTTCGACTTCTTCCCGCTGACCGTCGACGTCGAGGAGCGGATGTACGCCGCGGGCCGCATCCCCGGCTCGTTCTTCCGCCGCGAGGGCCGTCCCTCCACCGACGCCATCCTGACCTGCCGGCTGATCGACCGGCCGCTGCGCCCGTCCTTCGTGGACGGCCTGCGCAACGAGGTCCAGGTCGTCGTCACGGTGATGAGCCTGGCGCCCGGCGACCTCTACGACGTGCTGGCGATCAACGCCGCGTCGGCGTCCACCCAGCTGTCCGGGCTGCCGTTCTCCGGCCCGATCGGCGGCACCAGGATGGCGCTGATCGACGGCCAGTGGGTGGCCTTCCCCACCCACGAGCAGTTGGAGCGGGCCGTGTTCGACATGGTCGTCGCGGGTCGCATCGTCGGTGACGACGTGGCGATCATGATGGTGGAGGCCGAGGCCACCGACAAGACCGTCGCGCTGGTCGCCGGTGGCGCCCAGGCGCCCACCGAGGAGGTCGTGGCCGCCGGTCTGGAGGCCGCCAAGCCGTTCATCCGGACCCTGTGCCACGCGCAGCAGCAGCTCGCGCAGGCCGCTGCCAAGGCGGCCCAGGAGTTCCCGGTGTTCCCGGCCTACGCCGAGGACGCCTTCACCGCCGTCGAGCAGTCCGTCTCCAGCGAGCTGGCCGAGGCGCTGAAGATCGCGGGCAAGCAGGAGCGGGAGAACCGCCTCGACGAGATCAAGGCCTCGGTGCTGGAAAAGGTCGGCATCGGCGAGGGCCAGCAGTTCGAGGGCCGCGAGAAGGAGATCGGTGCCGCGTTCCGGTCGCTGACCAAGAAGCTGGTGCGGCAGCGGATCATCCGCGACCAGGTCCGCATCGACGGTCGGGGCCTGACCGACATCCGCAGCCTGTCCGCCGAGATCGGGGTTATCCCGCGGGCGCACGGCTCGGCGCTGTTCGAGCGCGGCGAGACCCAGATCCTGGGTGTTTCGACGCTGAACATGCTGCGGCTGGAGCAGACCATCGACTCGTTGTCGCCGGAGACGACGAAGCGGTACATGCACCACTACAACTTCCCGCCCTACTCGACCGGTGAGACCGGCCGGGTCGGCAGCCCGAAGCGGCGCGAGATCGGCCACGGTGCGCTGGCCGAGCGGGCGCTGATGCCGGTGCTGCCGTCGCGCGAGGAGTTCCCGTACGCGATCCGGCAGGTCTCGGAGGCACTGGGCTCCAACGGCTCCACCTCGATGGGCTCGGTGTGCGCGTCGACGCTGTCGCTGCTCAACGCGGGTGTGCCGCTGAAGGCTCCGGTGGCCGGTATCGCGATGGGCCTGGTGTCCGACACGCTGGGAGACACCGCGGACGGGGCCAAAGTTCACTACGTGGCGCTGACCGACATCCTCGGTGCCGAGGACGCGTTCGGTGACATGGACTTCAAGGTCGCCGGGACCAAGGACTTCGTGACCGCGTTGCAGCTGGACACGAAGCTCGACGGCATCCCGTCCGAGGTGCTGGCCCAGGCGCTCGGCCAGGCCCGCGACGCCCGGTTCACCATCCTCGAAGTGATGGCCGAGGCGATCGGCAAGCCCGACGAGATGAGCCCGCACGCCCCGCGGGTGACCGCCATCAGCATCCCGGTGGACAAGATCGGCGAGGTCATCGGCCCGAAGGGCAAGATGATCAACTCGATCACCGAGGAGACCGGCGCGGAGATCACCATCGAGGACGACGGCACGATCTACGTCGGCGCCGCCGACGGCCCGTCCGCCGAGGCCGCCATCGACAAGATCAACGCGATCGCCAACCCGCAGCTGCCGAAGGTCGGCGAGCGCTTCCTGGGAACCGTGGTCAAGACCGCGGCCTTCGGCGCGTTCGTCTCGCTGCTGCCGGGCAAGGACGGCCTGGTGCACATCTCCAAGCTGGGCAACGGCAAGCGCATCGGCAAGGTCGAAGACGTGGTCAACGTCGGCGACAAGCTGCGCGTGGAGATCGCCGACATCGACAGCCGTGGCAAGATCAGCCTGGTGCTGGTCAGCGACGACGCCGAGAAGGCCGAGGGCGAAGCCCAGCCGGAGGTCGAGAATTCGGTGCAGTGACCAGAGCGTGACGCACTGTCCAATACGGCCCGTCCCGGTTCGCGCCGGGGCGGGCCGTATTGTCATGATTGGCTTGAGTTCGTCCGGAGCAGGGGTGTGCGATGCATTCAACTCGGCATTCGCGTCAGGTAAGCGGCGAAGCCGCTTTCTCTTTCGCCATGCCCGCAACTTGCACCGCCGCGGGTTCTCAGGCGTCTCCTCGGGAGGACAGCCACGACGTGGTGTATCGGACATACATGATGTCGGGGATCCCGGACCGAGGGGGCGTCTGAGGTTCCGCTACCCGCACCGCTACGAAAATTGACCCCACACACTTTTTCTAGGGACATGAAGCAGCAGAACCAGATGCGTAGTGGGAGCGGGCACCTGCAGCGGCCCGGAACCACCCGGGTGCTCGGTCGTAGTGGCGACGTGGCGGTGCGGCGGACGGTGCTGCCCGGTGGGCTTCGGGTGGTCACCGAACCGGTGCCCGGCGTCCGTTCGGCCTCCGTCGGGATCTGGGTCGCGGTGGGCTCCCGCGACGAGGCGCGCCCGCAGGCCGGGGCCGCGCACTACCTGGAACACCTCCTGTTCAAGGGCACCGCCAAGCGCACCGCCGTGGACATCGCGCAGCAGATCGACGCGGTCGGCGGCGAGCTGAACGCCTTCACGACCAAAGAGCACACCTGCTACTACGCGCACGTGCTGGACCGGGATCTGCCGCTGGCCATCGACATGCTCTGCGACGTCGTCTTCGGCGCGGTGAACGCGAAGTCCGATGTGGACGTCGAGCGCAGCGTGGTCCTGGAGGAGATCGCGATGCGCGACGACGATCCCGAGGACCTGCTGCACGAGCTGTTCACCTCGGCCGTGCTGGGTGACCACCCGCTCGGCCGCTCGGTGCTCGGCACCGAGGACTCCATCACCAACATGACCCGCGCGCGGGTGCACGGCTTCTACCGCCGCAGCTACGAGATGCCGAAGATGGTCGTCGCAGCGGCCGGGAACGTGGCGCACGGCCAGGTGCTGCGGCTGATGCGCAAGGCGCTCGGCGACCGGTTGGACGGCGACGTGCGGCCCGCGCCGCCGCGGATGGGGCGGGCCCGGCTACCACAGCAGCAGTCGTTGGTGCTGCACACCGACGACACCGAACAGGTCCACCTGCTGCTGGGCTGCCGCGGCTTCGACCGCCACGACGAGCGCCGGTTCGCGCTCGGAGTGCTCAACGCGGCCCTGGGTGGCGGCATGAGCTCGCGGCTGTTCCAGGAGGTCCGCGAGCGGCGCGGGCTGGCCTACTCGGTGTATTCGGCCACCACGGCGTACTCCGACGCCGGAACGTTCTCGGTGTACGCGGGCTGCGCCCCGGATCGCCTCGGTGAGGTCTCGGCGGTGATCCGCGGCGTGCTCGCCGAGGTCGCGGCCGGCGGGCTGACCGAGGACGAGGTGGCGCGCGGTCGTGGGCAGCTGCGCGGTGGGCTGGTGCTCGGTTTGGAGGACAGCGCCTCGCGGATGAGCCGGATCGGCAAGACCGAGCTGAACTACGGCAGGCACTACACCGTCGAGCAGACGCTGGCACGCATCGACGCGGTAACCGCCGAAGACGTGGCGCAGCTCGCAGCCGAGCTCCTGCGCCGCCCGCTCACCACCGCCGTGGTCGGCCCCTACGACTCGCCCGAAGACCTCCCCGACGGGGTTTGAGCACGTCAGGCCTCGTGGGCGAATATTCTGGTGCTTACCGGAACCAGCACTCACGAGGCCTCACCCGGGGGCGGGGTGGGTGGCCGAGCTACCTAGACTCGGGGTGGCTTCGGCGTCGAGGTGGAGAGGTAGTCGTCACGTGAACAGCCCGATCAAGGTCGGTGTGTTGGGCGCCCAAGGGCGGATGGGATCCGAGGCGGTTCGCGCGGTCGGCGAGGCATCCGACACCGAACTGGTGGCCGCGATCGACCGTGAAGACGACCTGACCGAGCTGGTCGAGGGCGGCGCGCAGGTCGCCGTCGACTTCACCCATCCCGACGCGGTGCTGGACAACATCCGGTTCTGCGTCGAAAACGGCATCCACGTGGTGGTCGGCACCAGCGGACTGGGGACCCCGGAGCTGGACGCCGTGCGGTCGTGGCTGGCCGAACGCCCGGAGGTCGCGGTGCTGGTCGCGCCGAACTTCGCCATCGGCGCGGTATTGTCGATGCGCTTCGCCGAGCTGGCCGCGAAGTTCTTCGAGTCCGTGGAGATCATCGAACTGCACCACCCGAAGAAGGCCGACGCCCCGTCCGGGACGGCCGCGCGCACCGCGCAGGTGATCGCGCAGGCACGCGCCGCCGCCGAGTTGGGCGCCGTGCCGGACGCGACGACCAAGGAACTCGACGGTGCCCGCGGCGCCCAGGTCGACGGGGTTCGGGTGCACTCGGTGCGGATGACCGGTCTCGTCGCGCACCAGGAGGTGCTCTTCGGCACCGAGGACGAAACCCTGACGATCCGGCACGACTCCTACGACCGGAGCTCGTTCATGCCGGGCGTGCTGCTGGCGGTCCGCGAGGTGGGCGCCCGGCCTGGCCTCACCGTCGGTCTCGACGCATTGATGGGGCTCTGAGTGGCTGAGCAGCGCCGACTGGTGAACCCGCGGACGTCCGCGTTCGTGGTCGCCATCGTGCTGCTCGGCTACCTGGTGCTGATGGGCGACCGCGCGATCACCATGATCGTCAGCGGGCAGCCGGTGTTCATCGCGCTCGGATTGGCGATCCTGGTGCTGCCGATACTCGGGGCCGTGCTGGTCGTCGATCAGCTGCGGTTCGGGGTGGCCACCGAACGGCTCGCGCGACGGCTCCACGACGAGGACGCCCTGCCCGATGTTTCGCACCTGCCGCGGCGGCCCTCGGGCCGCGTCGAACGGGACGCGGCCGACGCGTGGTTCGACGAGAAGCAGGCCGAACTCGAAGCCGCACCGCAGGATTGGCGCCGGTGGTTCGCGCTGGCGCAGGCCTACGACTTGGCCGGTGACCGCAATCGCGGCCGCAAGGCGATGCGCCACGCGATCGAGCTGGCGCGCGAAGACCCGGCGCGGTAACGCGATTGTCCGCCGCGCCGGGGTTTTCGAAAAATCGCGCGATGAGCGCGGCAAGGTAAGCGTGTTGTGTTAACTCCTCTACCGCTTTCCGGGTGAACGCGTTCCCGTACTGCGCTTTTCCGGGTAACGAATCCTTGCCGATCTCACCAAGTGGTTGGTCCATTGACAGCGCGGCCGGTGATCCCGATCATTTCTGCCATGTCTAGGTCCGCCACTCTGGTGGCTCGCCTGCACGTCGATTTGGTGCAGCAGGCCAGCGCTCTCTGTTGCGTTCGTTAGAACTCGCCTTTCGCGGAACCGGGTTCGGCGCGCCAAGGCGGGTTTTGCCCGGTCCGATGTGTTCCCCACGGCACGGCCTTTTTCTTCGCTAGCACCGCGTTCTCAAGCCGCGGTCGGTGGTGTTCCGGCGTGCCGTCAGTCGGGTATTTCCACGGAATCTCGGAGCACAAATGAAGATACGTTTTCGAAGAGTGCCAACCGGTCTGGCAGCTTTGGCGCTGGCCGTCGGTGCTGTCACGCTACCGGTGCAGGATGCCTACGCGGACGTCGAAGTTTCCACCCAATCCATCAAAGGCGCCGACGGCAAGGATTACACGGTCACCAACCACCTGGTGAAAAGCGCGCTGGAGAAGTCGCAGTCCGACGGCAAGCGCAAGGAATGGTTGCTGGTCTGGGCCGGTGACGAGAACATCGCCGACACCGTGGTGCCCGACGTGCGGAACCTGCCGGGATCGCTCGGCGGTGGACTCGGCAAGGTCGCCAATGCCGCGCCCGGCCCGGACTTCCTCGCGGTCATCGACGCGACCCCCGGATCGGCCGGTTACGGCCAGGTGGTCAACACCATCACCGTCGGGCCGCTGGTGGAAAACGAGCCGCACCACATGCAATACGTGTGGCACAAGGGCGACACCATTTACGCGGGCGCGTTGTTCGGCGCGGCCACCTACGCCTTCGATGTGACGGCATTGCCGAACGTGAAGCTCAAAGGCATCAGCCTGCCGTCGCAAACCCTCGGCGGCTCGGTGCCGGACGCGTACTGGGTACTGCGGGACGGCACGGCGTACGCGACCTACATGGGCGGCCCGGTCGCACCGGGGCCGTACCGGTACGACGACGGCTCGGTGCACATCGGCAACGGATTCGCCGGAAGCCCCGGTGAAGTCGTGCGGTTCGACGAGAACGCCAAGGTGCTCTCGCAGTCCCCGGCGGCGACCCCGGGCGGCGACAACCCGAAGCTGTGCGCGAACCTGCCGACGATCGGCGAGCCGACCTGCGCCAACCCGCACGGCATCCAGGCCCGCGAGGACCTGAACACGCTGGTGACCGCCGACTACGTCGAACCCCGCAACATCATCCTCGACCCGGTGAAGGCGCCTTCGCCGTACCTGCGTCGGCCCACGGTGCGCACCTGGGACATCTCCGACCGCAACCACCCGAAGCTGAAGGCGGTGTCCTACCTGCCGGACGGGCCGCGCGGTGATCCGGCCGATCCGCTGCACCAGGAAAGCCGTGCCGTGATGGAGACGACCGTCACCAACCTGCCCGGCCACAAGGGCGCTTTCGCCCAGACCATGCAGGGCGGCGCGGTCTTCTACACGCCGGACATCACCGCGGCCGAGCCGCACTGGCGGCAGGTGTTCGACGACGGCACCGCAAACCCCGGCTTCGACGCGGCCAACGACCGCAACGGTGGCAGCTCCAACGGTGGGTGGATCCAGACCAGCCCGGACGACCGGTTCCTGTACCGGGCGATCGTGGGACGCCAGCCCGGCACGCTCGGCGCGGACGACCCCGGCACCACCGGCGGCGTCTACGTGCTGGACATCGCCAAGCTCGTCGGTGCGGGTGACGGCTACCAGTGCTCGATCGACACCAAGCAGGAAGCCGAGTACGGCGGCGCCGAGGCCGACTGCCCGACGCTGGCCGGAGCCGCCCCGATCAACCCGGGGCAGCCGGGAGCCGGACCGCACTGGGGCGCGTACGACAACTTCGTGCTCGGCCAGGACGGCTTCTACCACGAAACGTCGCAGCCGCAGCGGTTGGCGGTGTCGAACTACTTCGTCGCCCGGTCCGGTTTGGACGGTGACCACAAGGTCAACGTCCTGCACCTCGGGCCCGACGGCTCGGTGTCGGTCGACGACGCGTTCCGCGACGAGGTGACCGGCGAGGTCGGCGTCAACTTCAACCGGCGGTCCTGGCCGCACGGGGAGTTCGGCAACGCCAAGCCGCACTCGGAGCTGTTCGTGGTCGCTGACTCCGACGTCAAGTAGACCGCGCCGGTGGCGCCGTCCCGCACGCCCGGCGCCACCGGCGCAACTCCTTTCCACCAGCAGAACACCCGACATCCGCTCCAGCGGCTGCGGCAATGACGAGAACGCGAGTGGCGATGGATGACATGCACGCCCACACCGGAGTGTCCAGTGTGGACCTGTTGGCTTTGGCGCTGCGGGTGCTCCTGCTGACGAGCACCGCACTGGTCGCCGGAATCGGCCTGCTGCGCACGGTCGTGGCGGTGCCGCCCCGGCTGGCCTGGGTCGCCGGTGGTGTCGCCGCCCTGATCAGCGCGTGGTCGGCCGTCGTGCTCGACATCAACATCGGTTTCGCCGTGGCGCACGCCGTTCTCGCGCTGGCGGTGCCGATCTGCTTGCGGTGGCGGTCCGCGGCCACCTACCTCGGGTTCGGGTTGACCCTGCTGCTGATCGCCGAGGCCGGTCTCGGACATTCGTCCCTCGCGTTCTTCTTCGACACCGTGTTCGCGGCCGTCGCGGTGGTCTGGTTCGGTTTCGCCGCCGGATCCTGGCGGGACGACAGCGGACTGCGGCCGGGGCCGGTGGCCTTGACCGCGGCGTTGGCGCTGGCCGCCGCCGGTATCGGGCAGTTGCTGCTGTCGGGCCTGCTCGACCGGCGCTTGGTGGACAGCGCCTACGGTCTGGTGCTGGTCGGGCTCGTCGTAGCGTCGTTGGGCGTTCTGGTGCTGACCGCGGTGCTCCGCGACCTCCGGCGGGTTTATCGGCTGGGCGCGGTGGGTGTGCTGGGCGCGGTCGTCGCGTGGACCGCGCTGCCCGGCATTCCGCTGCCGCACGACCTACCGGTGCCAGGCGTCCCGCGGCTCGCCTCGGCCGCCGGGACCCCGGTGCTGGTCAGTCCGCATCGGCCGGGCCGCAACCTGGTGCACTTCCCGGCGAGCGCGGGATTGGACGTAGCCGTGGAATCCGGCAGTGTCCTCGCCCGCGCCGTGCCCCGACCGGGCAGTTCGGGCACCTGGGCCGAGATCGAACTGCCCGCCGGGCGCAGCGACATCGTGGTGCGCCACGGCGCCGAACAGGACTCGGTGGACGTCGACACCGGTGAGCTCCCGGCCCTGCCAGCCGCTTTCGGCGCGGACGGACCGGAGTGCGCGAGCGCCGCCCTGGGCGGGATCGTCGCCGGATCCACCACCGAGCTCGACCGCTGCCCGGCCGACGAGCTGTCCGCGGAGGACGACGATGCGCTGCGCAAACAGGTCGGGTACCTGGCCTCCGCCGCGGTGCCGTCGATCAACGTCGTCGGAGACGATTCGCCGCGGGCACGAGCAGCGGCTGAGATCGTGACCGCCCAAGCCCGGCAACGGGGCCTGGCGGTGCGCGACGATCCAGGCGGCGCGCTGGTCGTGGTGTCCGGGTGGTCCCGTGCCGCCGAGACGCTCGAAGCCGTAGCCGACGGGCCGGGCTACATCTACGGCGTTCACCTCGCCCCGTGGCTGCTGCACGGTCCGGTGGTGAACTCGGTGGCTGGATCGTCGATCCCGCTGCGCTTCGACCCGCGCGATCAGCGTTCGCTCACCTACGGCATGACGGTGGCCAGCGCATTCGGTGGCGAACCGCCCTCGCTGGCCGGATTTCGCCGCTGGCTGGCAGCGCGCCAGGAGAACCTGACCGGCGAGGTCGCGATCTACGCGTCTGCCCAGGTGGACGTGATGCAGATGGCCAACCACGAGCACGGCGGTTCCGCCGCTGGCCAGTGGATTCGGCAAGGCACCATCGTCGCGATCTCCGGCCCCCTCTCATCGAGCTGACGCGAAATCGCGCCGCAATCCAGAACCAGGAGTGCTCATGTCTGTTGTGGACATATCGCGTCCGGTCGCCGCGCCGGTGCAGGCCCCACCCGCCCAGCGCGGCGTGGTCGCGATCGGGATCGCGGTCGCCGTCGTGGTGGGCTTCGCCGTCAACAATGCCGCCGGGTGGAAGCTCACCGTGCTGTACGCGCTCGGCCTCGCGCTGGGGCTCGTGCTGTTCCACTCGCGGTTCGGGTTCACCTCGGCTTGGCGGCAGTTGGTGACCGTCGGTCAGGGCCGCGCGATCCGCGCCCACATGCTGATGCTGGGCGCCGCTTGCCTGCTGTTCGCCGTGATCCTCGGCAGCGGGGTGAGCCTGTCCGGGACGCCGGCGGGAACCGTGGCACCCGCCGGGCTCGGCGTGGTGCTCGGCGCCTTCCTGTTCGGCGTCGGCATGCAGGTCGGCGGCTCGTGCGCGTCCGGGACGCTGTTCGCGGTGGGCAGCGGGCAAACCGCGATCCTGTTCACCCTCGGCGGTTTCATCGCCGGTTCGGTCGCGAGCGCGTTCGTCGCCGACTGGATCAGGGCGGTCCAGAACACCGGGCCCACCGTCTCGCTGGCCAACACCCCGCTCGGCTACGTCGGCGCTGTCGTCATCTCGTTGCTGATCATCGGTGCCGTCTTCGCCGTGTCACTGCTCATCGAGCGTCGCCGAACACCGCCGCCGATCGAACAACCGCCGACCGAGCGGGGTGTGCTTCGCGTGCTGCGCGGATCGTGGCCGTTGTGGGTCGGGGCGCTGCTGCTCGCCGGGTTCAACGCACTGACCCTGTTCGTGTCCGGGCAGGCCTGGGGCATCACCTCGGCATTCGGCTTGTGGGGCGCGAAGATCCTGGCCTGGGTCGGGATCGACATCTCGGGCGCCCAGTTCTGGAGCGTGCCGGAGAACACCGCGAAGCTGTCGGCCTCGGTGCTCACCGACCGGGTTTCGGTGATGGACTTCGGCATCATGATCGGCGCGCTCATCGCCGCCGCGCTCGCCGGAGCGTTCACCCTGCACCGCCACATCCCGTGGCGGCTCGCGGTCGGCGCGGTGCTCGGCGGCATCCTCATGGGTTTCGGCGCCAGGCTCGCCGGTGGCTGCAACATCGGCGCCTACTTCTCGGGCGTGGCCTCGTTCAGCCTGCACGGCTGGTTGTGGGGCGCGATGGCCATCATCGGCACCTACGCCGGGATCACGCTGCGACCGCTGTTCGGCCTCACCAATCCCAAACCGTCCGACTCGGTTTGCTGATCTTCCACGCTGAAACCAGCTGGAGCACCGGAAAAAGGGAGGAACCTTGTCGAAAACGAGCTACCGGTTCGCCGCCGCGGCCGTGGCCGCGCTCGCGGCCTGCCTGCTGACCGGCGGAGTCGCTGCCGCCGAGCCGATCTGGGTCGCACCCGGCGTCGACCTGGGCGCGCTGCTGGGTCCGACGGTCCAGTTGCCCACCCAACTGCTGCAGCCGATCGTCGGCTTGCTGGGCGGCTAGCCGGTTCGGTGCGCATCGCCCTGCGCGGTTCGGCGAGCGCAGGCGGAACTTGCCTCTTCAAGATCAACCGAAAGGATGTTTCCATGAACCGGATCGCATGCCGTGCCCTCACCGCCTCGCTGCTGGCCGGGGCCGCCTTGTTGAGCACCGGCCCGGCGGCCCTCGCCGACGCTCCTCAGCAAGACGGGGTCGCGATCGTCGACGAGCCGGACACCGGCGACCTGAACAACAAGTGGACCTTCGCGCCGCTGGGCGTCCCGGTCTTCGGCCTGATCGACTCGATAACCGGCGTACCAGGCCGCCTAGGCCTGATCTAACGCCCGACACCTCCGTCGAAAACCCCAAGCGGCCAGCCAAGCTGCACAAGTTTCGCCCAGCGGCACGTCTGGCCCTTCACTCATTACCCGTCCAAGTAGCCCGCGCGATCGCGGCTTCGCTTGGCGTTCGTGCTCACTGATCGAGTGGTGGGTGAAGGGCACCTTTTGCCAAGTTACTTGGTGAAAGGTGCCCTTCACCTCGTTCTCGTTGTTGTGGGGTGCGGCGGTGTTGGTTGTGTGGTGGTGCTGGACGGGTCGTTGCTGCGAACGAGATGGTGCTGCTGGTTGGGGAGGTCGGCGTGAAGTCGCCTGCCCGACCGCGGTGCGTGAGTGCCGTGCCGCTGTTTCAGGGACTGGCGTTGGGGTTTCGCTTGCCGCCGCGAGGCGGGTGAACCGAGTGGGCGTGGACCGGTTTGGTGGAATTGGTTGTTGGCAGGTGGGTCAGAGCCAGGCGATGACCACTCCTGGGGCGATCGCGAGGGCACCGAAGCGGACGAAGCGGCCGACGAAGCCGGTTATCAGGAACGTGGCCACCGGAACCTTGGCCCAGCCCGCGATCACCGCGACCGCGGCGAACGGCGGCAGGCTCGCGAGTGCGCTGATCAGCAACACCGCGCCGGTCCAAACCGGGCGTCGGTGGCAGTTTTCCCGGAACTTCTCCAGCCAACCGCGCCACCGGCCCTTGCCTCCGCCTTCGCTCTTGCGCCGGAGCATCCGGGGCAATCGGATCACGCCCCGCGCCGCGTAGTAGTGCAGCAGCTTCCCGCCGATCTGGCCGGTGGCGATGACCACCGCCAACAACCACCACGGGATGTCCGGTCCCTTGAGCACCAGACCGATCGCGAACAGTTCGATACTGATCAACGGGAGCAGCGCGGAAGCCACCGACACCCCGAAAGTGGTGGACAGCAACCCGATCACGGTCAGCACGATCGCTCCCAGCGTTCGGACCAGTTGGCGGAAAGGCTAGCAACCCACGCACGCCCTGCTCGGGCGGACGTAGCCGACGTTCATCAGTTCTCGAACTGCAATTCCATTGGGCCCGACAGCCGCAACTCGCGCAGCGGCCGACCACCAGCGTCCAATGTCCGTACCGTACCGTCCGGAGCCCAGCCCGCACTGCGGAAAAAGGCCATTGACGCCGTGTCGGCCTCCGGAATCCACGCGATGCCCCGGGTGGCGCCCTCGGCGGCCAGCCGCTGCGCCATGGCACCGAGCAACCGACCTCCGTGGCCGCGGCGTCCCCAGCGCGGCTCCACCAGCAGCGTGCTGACCAGCGCGACTGTTGGTGCATCCGGCGGCACCGTGCCGTCGGCCGCCGCGGTTTCGGCCTCCGGCGCCGGGCCCGCCGCGCAGAAACCCACGATCCAGGGACCTTCCGTCGCGACCAACACCGCAGCCGGACCGCTCGTCAGGGTCTGCTGCCACTCCCGTTCGGTCTCCGCGTTGTCCAAGCCCTCCAGCACGGCGGGCGGCAACAGTTCGGTGAACGCGGTGCGCCAAGTCGTCAGCTGGATGCGAGCGATCTCGGCGGCATCGGGAGGCGCCGCGACCCGCACGTGGGCTTCAGCCATGGCGACAACCTAACGTGCCCGACCAGTCACCGAACCGGCGCCCGAGCCCGCCCGCGATGCCCGGTCCCGCAGTGCCAGGTTCGGGTGAAATCACCGGTCGCGTCGCTTTGATCCGGCGCTGCACTGGTTTGTCAGGGGCGGCTGGCACGATCGGACGGGTGCAGACCATGAGCCGTGACTCCGCGCGCCGACTCGCCCTGGCCGCCCAGGGCTTCGCCGACCCAGCACCGCGCGGTGAGGTGACCCGCCGACACCTGCAGCGCGCGCTGTCGCGCACCAAGCTCCTGCAGTTGGATTCGGTCAACGTCGCCGTCCGCGCCCACTACATGCCGCTGTTCAGCCGACTCGGCGCCTACTCGGCGGATCTCGTCGACACGGCGGCCTGGTCGCAGCGGGCACGGCAACCGCGGCTGCTGGTCGAGTACTGGGCGCACGAAGCGTCGCTCATCCCGGTCGAGGACTGGCCGCTGCTGCGCTGGCGCATGCGGGAGTACGGCGGCAGCTGGCGGCGGCGAAGCCGCGAACTGCTGGAACGCGCGCCCGAGCTCATCGACGACGTGCTGACCGCGGTCAAGGAACTCGGGCCGATCGGCGCGGGCAGCCTGGAACGCGAACTCGGTGGGGGTGCAGCCCGTGGGCGCGGAGCGTGGTGGAACCGCAGCGACACGAAACGGGTCTGCGAACTGCTGTTCGCGATGGGGGAGCTGACCACCGGTACCCGCCGCAGCTTCGAACGCCTCTACGACTTGCCCGAACGAGTGCTGCCCGCGCAGGTGCTCGCACACGAACCGGACGACGACGAGGCGATCCGCGCATTGGTGGAACGCTCCGCGCATGCGCTCGGCGTCGCCACCGAACCGGACCTGCGGGACTACTACCGGCTTTCACCCGCGCAGTCCCAGCAGGCGGTGGCCGAACTCGTCGAGGACGGCGTGCTGGAGCCTGTCGCGGTGCAGGGCTGGCGGCAGCCCGCATACCGCCACGCTGCGACGCGCATTCCGAGGAAGATCACCGGTCGCGCGCTGCTCTGCCCGTTTGACCCGCTGATCTGGGAACGTTCCCGTGCCGAACGGCTTTTCGACTTCCGCTACCGCATCGAGATCTACGTGCCCGAAGCCAAGCGGCAGTACGGCTACTACGTCTTTCCCTTCCTCCTGGACGGTGAACTCGTGGCCCGCGTTGACCTGAAAGCCGACCGTGCCGCTGGTGTGCTCCGGGTCCCCGGGGCTTTCGTCGAACCCGGCCGCGATCCGGCCAGGGTGGTGCTCGAACTCTCCGCCGCGTTGCGCGAAATGGCGTCCTGGCTCGGCCTCGATGACGTCGTAGTCGGCGGCAAGGGTGGTCTCGCTCCGGCACTAAGCAGCGCTATGCGGCGGTGATGGGACTCGGTAGTACTGCCGGTTGCTGGGCAGTCCTGCCGCTGGCGGCGGTGGGCGTCAGCTCGCGCGGGCGTCTTCTGCTTCTTGGGCTGCCATGACCGCGTCGCCGTGGCGAAATCCCCACTCGCCGAGCGCCCCGATCGGTCCCAGCAGGCTTTCGCCGAGCTCGGTCAGCCGGTACTCGACCCGAGGCGGTGCCTCCCGGTAGCTGCACCTGGCGATCAGGCCGTTGTACTGGAGTCTCCGCAGCGTCTCGGCGAGCACCTTCGTGCGGATCCCGCCGATGCGCTGCCGCAGGTCGACGGGTCGCAGCGGCCCGCCGCGCAGTGCCCAGAGCACCACCGGGTTCCACGTGTTGGCGACCAGGTCAAACGCCAGCCGGGCCCGGCAGTCGGCCAGATAGTCGCCGTTCGCGGGGAACATCTCGGTCATCGGCTCCTCCTCACCTGCGCGCATCCCATTCTGCCGTGCGGTCAGGCACCGTTCGGTACCTATCGACCTCCCTAACATCCGGTGACAACCCACTTGGGTACCCAGAACCTGTCCCTGAACTCGTTTTGCGTTGCGGTGGGGGTGACGGAACCTCGGGCAGTGCCTGGGCCGGGGACTCCGCACCCCGGGCGATCTCGCTCTGGAGTCCCCGACTCATGCATGTCCGATACACCACGTCGTGGCATGCCTCCCAGAGAACTCCAGTGGGCAGAGTCTGAGAACCAGCGGCGGTGCGAGCGCCGTAGGTGGGCCAAGCGGCTTCGCCGCCCCAAAGAACAAAACAAGCACCCCCGATGACAGCTAGGAGAACTCGATGCGGATCGGAATTCTCGGTGCGGGCAACATGGCCGAGGCATTTGGTACACAGTGGACTCGTGCCGGTCACGAAGTGATGGCGAGCGGCCGCACCCCGGCGAAGACCCGAGCGCTCGCGGAACGGATCGGGCCGACCGCGCGTGCCGGAACCTGGGCGGAGGTCGCCGAGTTCGGAGAGGTGGTTCTGGTCGCCGTGCACGCCCCGGCGGTTCCCGAGGTGTTGTCGGCTGCCGGTGCCGAGTCCGCAGCGCTCCGGGACAAGGTGCTGATCGACTGCACCAATCCGATCGCTTTCGACCGGTTCACCTTGGACATCCCGGGTGGCGGTTCGTCGATGGCGAAACGGATCGCCGAACTGGCGCCCGGAGCGCACGTGGTGAAGGCCTTCAACACCTGCCACGAATCGATTTGGCGGCTGACACCACCGGTTTTCGACGGCCGACCACTCGTGGTGCCGCTGTGCGGTGACAATCGCGACGCCGTTGCGACCGTTCGGTCGTTGGTGACCGATATTGGCTGCGAACCCGCCGACGGAGGCTCGTTGGAACGTGCGGCACTGCTGGAAGCCACCACGGCCTTCATGATCAGCCTGTGGTCCAAAGGAGTCGACGCGCAGGCAATGGTGCCGCCACACGAGTTCGCCAACGGATCCTGACTGGTCACGGCGAAGTGCCGGGTTGCGTCGACGGATCGGTCACTTCTCCGGTCGGTACCGGCGTGCACCCGGTGCTCGTCGGTGTTCAGGTAGCTGTCGTCAATACGGCATCACCAGTTCCTGTTCGGCCGAAGATTCGCAGCTTCGGCTCCTTGTCCGGGGCTTCGTCCGACACCACCAGGTCGCTGCTCGCGGTGCCGGTGGACGAGGTGAGATCGACCTCGGCGGACGTTCCGCGGTGGATCGACACCTGCAACTCACCGGACCCGGTGATCAACTCGACCTGCCCGGCCGATGCGTCCGCGACCGTCAGGTCACCGCTGCCGGACCGCACCAGCACATCGCCGGAGACGGCGCCGAGCCAGACGTTGCCGCTGCCAGTGGCCACCGACGACGCCGCGTCGATCGCCCCGATCTCGATGTCGCCGGTGCCGCTGCGCGCATGCACACCACCGACCATCGTGCCGAGCCGGAGCTGCCCGGAGCCGGACCGGACCGTGGCGCGATCCTCAGCCCGATCGATGGACACCGCACCGGAACCGGCTTGGACGTTGACCCGCCCGGCCGCCCCGGTGACGTTCACCTCGCCAGAGCTGGTGTGCACGCCCACCTCCGAGTCCCGCGGAGCGCGCACCTTGACGGCGAGTGGGACGTTGCGCAGCGGTGCGTTCGCCGGGGTCCGGATGGCAAGCCGGTTGCCGGTCAGATCGATCCGCGTCCGCCGCACGGCCTCGGCGATCGGCTCGCGCGGCCAGCGACCGCGCTCTACGTCGCCACCGGTGCGGATCCCGGACTCGCCGAACTGCTCGGTGACCCAGCTCAGCAGTCCGGTCAACCCGCCGCGCCAGTCCGGCCCGCCAGCGGCCGGGTCGTGCCGGACCTCGACGTGGGTGATCGCGGTCTCGGCCAACTCGACCACGACCGGCCCCAGGCTGTTGCCGATGTCGATGCGGATCGGCCCAGCGGTGTCGAAGTCTTGGCTGCGCACCAGTTCGGCGAGCTGTTCCTCCGCGCCCTGCCAGTCCTCGGGCTCGGTTGGGTCCGGGCCCGTGGTCTCGTCGTTCGTCATCGCGTTCCCCTCAAACTCGTTCCCTGTACCTGATTTGCGTAACGCCGGTGGCGGAACCCGCCGTTGAGCTCCTGTTGCTCGGCGGGTAGCGGAACTTCAGACGCCGTCTCGGCCCGGCGGGCCCGAGCACGTTCGCGAAGGGCGCTTTCAAGAACGGGCGGGCCTTGCGAGACGACATCTGAGAACCGCGGTGCGAACGAGTCCCGGACCGCGAGCGGCTGACGCCACTCCACGGCAGGGCCTCAGCCTTGAACCCAGCCGCGCACGCGCGAGCCGGGTTCGCCGCGCCACCGGCCACGCTGGCCGCCGGGCGGTCCCCATGGTCGGCCGCCGTGCCGTTGCCGCGGGTAGTCCCACGGGCCGCGCGGTCGGCCGGTGTGCAGCGCGCCCTGCACCGCCTGGGCGACCCAGGTGTTCAACGAGACGCCCTGGGTGGACGCGGCCTGTTCGGCCTGCGTCTTGATCTCTTCGAGCAGGCGCAGCGTGATGCGGCTGATGTCGCCGCTCTCGCCGCTCGGCGGGGGCGGTAGTGGCTCCGCGTCGTCCTCCACCGCGGATGGCGTGGAGCCACCGCTGACCACCACCCGGACGTCGCGTCCGTCGAGTCGGATGTCGACGACCTGGCCGTCCAGCTGGGTCGTCACCTCCGCCGCCAGGTCGGAGAGTGCGTTCATGATCGCCAGCCGCGCGGCCGGCTCGATCGCGCCGGACAGCACCGCCGCGGTCTGCCGGGTCTGGTCATCCCCGGCGGAGGCGGCGGAGGTGAGGTCCTCGCGAAGTTGGTCGATGTACGGGTTCAGATCCATGACACCACTATGACGCTAGCGATGACGTCATGCAATGACCCGATGGTGTCATCTGGCGTCACGGGATCTTGTCGGGCCCGCCGGTTACGCTCGATGCACACACCGGGGAGGCGCGCGCGGCAGTTCGCCGACCGCCGTGCGGAGCAGGAAAGGGGTTCGCCCGTCGTGACCGAGATCGTGCGGCCGAAAGTGCAGCTGATCGGCAAGACCGAGTTCTTCCCACCGGAGGACGTGGACTGGTCGACCGACACCGACGGCGGGCAGGCGCTGGCCGAATTCGCCGGTCGCGCGTGCTACCAGTCCTGGCGCAAGCCGAACCCGGCCACCGCCACCAACGCCGGGTACCTGCGGAACATCCTGGAGGTCGGTCACCTGTCCGTGCTGGAGCACGGCACGGTGTCGTTCTACCTGTCCGGGATGTCCCGCTCGCTGACCCACGAGCTGATCCGGCACCGGCACTTCTCCTACTCGCAGCTCTCGCAGCGGTACGTGCCCGAGCGCAATGCCGCGATGGTCGAGCCGGACGTCATCGCCGAGGACCCGGAACTGCACGAGAAGTTCGTCAAGGCGGCCGAGGCGAGCGTCGCCGCATACACCGAACTGCTGGCCGCGCTGGAGGAGAAGTTCGCCGACGAGCCGAAAGCGACGCTGCGCCGCAAGCAGGCCCGGCAGGCGGCCCGGTCGGTGCTGCCCAACGCGACCGAGACCCGGATCGTGGTCACCGGCAACTACCGGGCGTGGCGGCACTTCATCGCGATGCGCGCCTCCGAGCACGCCGACGTCGAGATCCGCGGCCTCGCCATCGAGTGCCTCCGGCAGTTGCAGAAGGCCGCGCCGAACGTCTTCAGCGACTTCGAGATCACCGTGCTGAAGGACGGCACCGAAGTGGCGTCCAGCCCGTTCGTCACCGAGGGCTGATTCGACGGCGCACCTCCCGCAACCGCCTCGCACCTCCCGCAACTGCGGAGCCCGCTGCGAAGACCGGCTCTCAGACGTCGCCTCCGGCGGTCGGGGTTTCAGGCTGGAACCGATCGAGCTGCCCTGTAGTCCAAGTGCTGGTCCAACTCATCTGATTGGATGATCGGCGAGGTAAAGGCGTGTGCGTTGCGTGATCGCGCACGGGATGCGGTGGAGGACGGCGCGGTGGTGGAGCAGCTCGGGCCCGGTTCGCAGGCGAGGATCATCGGCGGCCGGTACCAGGTGGTGCAGGAGATCGGCCGCGGCGGCATGGGGATTGTCTGGCGGGCCTGGGACCAGGTCATCGGCCGTGAGGTCGCGATCAAGGAACTGCACCTGCCGGACGGCGTGCCCCCAGCCGAGCGGCAGGTCTACGAGGAGCGGGTGCTCCGCGAGGCGCGCACCGCGGGACGGCTCAACGATCCGGCCGTGGTCACGGTGCACGACGTGCTGGCGGAATCCGGCACTACCTACATCGTGATGGAGCTGGTGCAGGCAATCACGCTCAGTCAGCACATCGCGCAGTGGGGACCGCTGCGCCCGGACCAGGCCGCCGACCTGACCCGCCAGGTGCTGTCCGCGCTGGAGTCCGCGCACGCGGCCGGGATCGTGCACCGCGACGTCAAACCGAGCAACATCATGGTGGCGGACGGACGGGTCAAGTTGGCCGATTTCGGCATCGCCCAGACCCTGGACGATCCGCGGCTGACCACCAGCGGTGCGATCGTCGGCTCGCCGTCGTTCATGGCGCCGGAGCGCATCCAGGGCGCCGACGCGTCCCCGGCCAGCGATCTGTGGTCGCTGGGCGCGACGCTGTTCTTCGCGGTCGAAGGCTGGATGCCGTTCGACCGGCAGACGACGGCCGCGACGCTGAACGCGGTGCTCAACGAGACACCCCGGTTGTCCCGGCCGCACGGCGTGATCGGTTCGGTGATCACCGGCCTGCTGATCACCGACCCACGAGCGCGGTTCACCGGCCCGCAGGTCCGCGCGCTGCTGGACAGCGTGCCCGCGGGCGGTGCGCCCGAGCAGACGCTGCCGGTAGGGGCACCCACCCGGGTCGCCCAGGATGCGCGACCGACGAGATCCCTTCGCCCGTGGCTGATCGCCACGGCGATCGCGGCCGTGGTGCTGTTCGTCGTCGGCGCCGTGATCGGACGATTCCTGCTGGTCGGCGGCGGTGCGCCCGCCGCGATGGAGCCGACCGTGGGCTACGGCAAGGGCGGCGAAGTCGAGGTCTTCGACCTGGGCAGTGATCGCTGCGGCGACGGCAAGATCGAGGCCGGTGCGCAGCTGCGCCAAGGCACCTCCTGCTCCGATGCGCACGACTTCGAGATCTACACCTACGGAGCGCCGTTCGGTTCCGGTGACTACGACATGGCCTATCCCGGCAGGGCCGCGCTGACCCGCTACGGCGAGGGGTACTGCTCGATCTACTTCGCCTCCGACGAGGTCGTCACGCTGAGCAAGGAGGCCGTCTTGCGCTTCGTCACGCTCATCCCCTCCGAGGAGTCCTGGAACGAGAAACGGCGCACCTCCACCGACGGCAACAACGAAACCGACGCTGGTTCGCAGGACATCTACTGCATCCTGTACGGCGCGGACGGGAGCAAGCTGCAGACGTCCGCCACGAAGTGATCGGCTGCCGCACGTCGCGGATCCGCCGTGACTAGAGTGGACGCATGGGTGTGGCCAGCGATGAGCGCCAGCAGTTGTGCGACCTGTTCGAGCGGCTCGGCCCGGACGCGCCGACGCTGTGCGACGGGTGGAATACCAAGGATCTCGCGGTGCACCTCGTGGTGCGCGAACGGCGCCCAGATGCGGTGGCCGGCAAGTTCGTGAAGGCGTTGGCCGATCGCAGTGAGCGCATCCAGAGCGAGTTGCGGGCGCTGTCCTGGCCGGAGCTGATCGACCAGATCCGGCAGGGTCCGCCGAAGTGGAACCCGCTCGGGTTCTCCGGCGTGGACGAGGCGGTGAACGCCGCCGAGTTCTACGTGCACCACGAGGACGTTCGGCGGGCCCAGCCGGACTGGCAGCCGCGCCCGTCCGACCCGGAGCGCGAAGACGCGCTGTGGAAGTCGTTGACCCGGGTGGCGAAGATGTTCTACGGGCGCAGCCCGGTGGGCGTCGTGCTGCGCCGCGCGGACGGAACCGAGATCGCGGCCAAGCGCGGCCCGCGCACCGTGCGCATCATCGGCGAGCCCAGTGAACTGATCCTGCACGCTTTCAGCCGTCGCGCCGCGAAGGTCATCTTCGAGGGCAACGACGCGGACGTGCTCGCGGTCGAGGACCTGCGCCGGTCCTTCTAGCCTCGGGCCGGGGCGGTACCGCGACGAGATCAACGGGTTAAACCCCGGACGCGGGCGCGGAAACTCGCTTGCGAGCCGCTTGGTGAACCGGAAGAAACGCGGTGTTCCCGGAGTGCGAACGCGGGGTTTCCGGAATGCTGCGCGAGGTCGGTCCGGCCGCGTTCAGCAGCGAACTCACCGGGTAGCGTCAGGACCATGACCGTCTGCCCCACTGCCACTCCGGGCCGCCCGTTCGGCCGCGTCCTGACCGCCATGGTCACGCCGTTCGACGAAGACGGAAAGCTCGACCTGAAGCTGGTGCAGGAACTCGCCACCTACCTCGTCGACACCGTCGGCAACGACGGGTTGGTCGTCAACGGCACCACCGGTGAGAGCCCCACGACCAGCGACCACGAGAAGGAGCAGTTGATCCGCGCCGTGGTCGACGCGGTCGGCGACCGCGCGACCGTGGTCGCCGGAGCGGGCACCAACAACACCGAGCACTCGGTCGAGCTGGCCCGCGCCGCGGAGAAGGCCGGCGCGCACGGCCTGCTGGTCGTCACGCCGTACTACTCGCGCCCACCGCAAGAGGGACTGTTCCAACACTTCTGGACGGTCGCCGACGGCACCGAATTGCCGGTGATGCTCTACGACATCCCGCCGCGCTCGGTGGTCCCGATCCAGGTCGACACGCTGAAGCGGCTCGCCGAGCACCCGCGGATCAAGGCGGTCAAGGACTCCAAGCACGACCTGTTGGCCGGTAGTGAGGTGATGGCCAGCACCGATCTCGCGTACTACTCGGGCGAGGACCCGCTGAACCTGCCTTGGCTGTCGGTCGGTGCGGTCGGTTTCGTCAGCGTGATCGGTCACGTGGTGGGGGACCGGTTGCGCAGGATGTTGGACGCTCACGAGGCGGGCGACGTGGCCGGTGCCCGGAACATCCACAATGGACTGTTGCCGGTGTACCGGTCGATGAACTTCGTCGGCGGGGTGATCTTCTCGAAGACGGCGATGCGGTTGTGCGGCTACGAGACCGGCCAGCCCCGACTGCCGCTGCCCGCCGCTACCGAGGAACAGGTGCGGTTGATCACCAGCGACCTGTGGGATGCTGGCCTCGTACTGGTCAATCCGGACGCCGCACAGAGGTGAAACAGCGTTGAGCGCAAAGGCGACAGCCACCGAGTACCACCCGGTGACGCCGATTTCATCGGCACCACCGCCCCCGTTGGCCGAAGGTGGACTGCGCGTGGTCGCGCTCGGCGGCATCGGCGAGGTCGGCCGCAACATGACCGTGTTCGAGTACGACGGCCGATTCCTGATCGTCGACTGCGGTGTGCTGTTCCCGGAGGACGACGCGCCCGGTGTGGATCTGATCCTGCCGGACTTCGCCGCGATCGAGAACCGGTTGGACGACATCGAGGCGCTGGTGCTCACGCACGGGCACGAGGACCACATCGGCGCGGTCCCTTTCCTGCTGCGGCTGCGGCCGGACCTGCCGGTGGTGGGTTCGAAGTTCACCCTCGCGCTGCTGGCCGCGAAGTGCCGCGAACACCGGTTGGACCCGGTGCTGGTCGAGGTGACCGAGGGCGAGCGCAGCACGCACGGCGGCTTCGACCTGGAGTTCTTCGCGGTCAACCACTCCATCCCGGACGCGCTGGCGGTCGCCATCCGGACTTCGGCCGGGGTTGTGCTGCACACCGGTGACATCAAGCTCGACCAGTTGCCGCTGGACAGCCGGTTGACCGATCTCGCCGGGTTCTCCCGGCTCGGCGACGAGGGCGTGGACCTGTTCCTGGTCGACTCCACGAACGCCGAGGTGCCGGGTTTCGTCACGCCGGAGCGCGAGATCGGTCCGGTGCTGGACCGGGTGATCGGCAAGGCCACCCAGCGGGTGATCGTCGCGTGCTTCGCCAGCCACGTGCACCGCGTGCAGCAGGTGCTCGAAGTGGCCGAGTCGCACGGCCGCAAGGTGTGCTTCGTGGGCCGTTCGATGGTGCGCAACATGGGCATCGCCACCGAGCTGGGCATGTTGCGGGTGCCGGACGGGCTGTTGGTGGATCTCGACGAGGCGCTGGCGATGCCCGAGCACATGGTTGCGTTCGTCTCCACCGGTTCGCAGGGCGAGCCGCTGTCGGCGCTGTCCCGGATGGCGCGCGGCGAGCACAAGCAGATCCGGATTCGCGCCGGGGACACGGTGGTGCTGGCGAGTTCGCTGATCCCCGGCAACGAGACCGCGGTGTTCGGCGTGGTCAACGGCCTGGTCCGGTTGGGTGCCGACGTGGTGCACCAGGGGCACGCGAAGGTGCACGTGTCGGGGCACGCTTCGGCCGGTGAGCTGCTCTACCTCTACAACGCGGTGCGGCCGAGCAACGTGATGCCGGTGCACGGCGAGTGGCGGCACCTGCGGGCCAACGCCGAGCTGGCGCGGCTGACCGGCGTTCCGGCGGATCGGGTGGTGATCGCCGAGGACGGGGTCGTGGTGGACCTGCTGGACGGGATCGCCAGCATCGCGGGCCGGGTCGAGGTCGGCCACGTATACGTCGATGGTCTGTCGGTGGGCGATGTCGGCGAGTCCACGCTGTCGGATCGGTTGGTGTTGGGCGAGGGCGGTTTCATCGCGATCACGGTGGCGGTGGAGGCGTCGACGGGTCGGGCGGTGTCGTCCCCGACGATCTCCGGGCGCGGCTTCTCGGACGACCCGAAGGCGCTGGACGACGTGGTGCCGCTGGTGGAGATGGAGCTGGCCCGCACCGAGGCCGAGGGCATCACCGACACCCACCGGATCGCCCAGGCGGTGCGCCGGGTGGTGGGCCGCTGGGTGGCCGAAACCTACCGGCGGCGGCCGATGATCGTGCCGAACGTGCTGCCGGTCGGATCCTGAGTTGATCACTCATCCGAGTGGTAAGTTGGCCTGCTTTGTCCAAATTGCTGATCACTGCCAGTAGGGGTGATCTCCACGGGGTGATCTACGAATCTCGTTGGAGGGACTCGGCAGGCCTGCTCGGAGATCCGCGGTCATGGTGAAAACGCCGGTTCGGAGAGCACCACTCCGACATGGGGACTCCCGGATCGGAGGAACCACCTACACGGGAGATTGGGGTCTCAGGTGCGTACTTCTGCTCGACTCTTCGGCGCTGCCGCTGCAGCGGCAGCCATGATGGCGATCGGCTCCCCCGCGTTCGCCGACAGTTGGGACAACGACGGGATCAACCTGCTGAACGACAACAACGTCAGCGTGTTGCCGGTCCAGTTGTGCGGCAACAACATCGGCGTGCTGGCAGTCGTGGTGCCGATCGCATCGCCGCAGCTCAGCCACTGCGTCAACGCGCCGATCTTCGACGACTGACGCACGAAGATCTCGTCGACTGCACAAAAGTGCCGGTCTCCCTCGGGAGACCGGCACCTTGCTGTTCGCGGGTCAGTGCCAGTTGGCCTGCAGTGCCCTCTGCAGAGCGGCTGGCTGCTGCGGTCGGGTGCTTGCCGCCGCCACGGTTTCCGGAACCGGCTGCGGCAGCGGCTCGCACGTGGTGTCCGGGCCGTCGCCGGGCTGCCGGGCGGGCAGCTTGCCGGTGGTCAGGTAGTCGGCGATCTGGTCGTCCAGGCAGGTGTCGCCGCTCAGCGATCCCGAGTGCGTGGTGCCGCCGGGCAGGCTGATCAGGCTGGCGCCCGGGAAGCGCTTGCGCGCCTCGATGGCGCCGGGGAACGGAGTCGCGGCGTCCAGCTCTTCGCTGATCAGCAGCGCACCGCCGACTTTGCTGCCGTCGATGTCGACCGGCTTGCCCGGCTTCGCGGGCCAGAACAGGCACGGCGCGTTGTACCAGGCGTTGGCCCAGGTCTCGAACGGCGCCTGTCCGTGGACGGCCCAGTTGTCCTTGCTCCACCTCGCCCAGCTCTTCGGCCACTGGACGTCGGTGCACTGCACCGAGAGGTAGACGGAGAAGTTGTTGTCGTCGCCCGGGGTGTTGGTTCCGTCGTAGATCGTCTGCAGCGTCTGCCAGTCGCCGTTGTGCACCCAGCCGGAGAAGGCCTTGGCGCGCTGGTCCCAAACCGACTGGGCGTAGCCCGCGGTGAGGAACAGATCGGTCCACTCGTCGGAGCCGATCACACCGCCCGCTGGCTGCTGGTCCAGTTTCGCGAGCTGTTCGTAGTACAGCTTTTCCACGTCGGCGCCGGTGGTGCCCAGGTGGTAGGTGGAGTCGTACTTGGCGATCCAGTCGAAGAAGATCTTGATGTTGCGGTCGAACGCCAGGTCCTGGTTCAGGTTGGCCTGGTACCAGACGTCGTTCGCGTTCACCACGCCGTCCAGCACGACCCGGCGCATCCGCTCGGGGTGCAGCGTGGCGTAGACCTGGCCGAGGTAGGTGCCGTAGGAGAAGCCGTAGTAGTTGATCTGCTCGGCGCCCAGCGCCTTCCGGATGCTGTCCACGTCTTCGACGACATCCGTGGTCTTGATGTGTTCCAGCAGCTTGCCGGTGTTCCCGCACGCCTTGGCGTAACCCTCGGACCGGTCCAGCCAGATCTGCTCCAGATCCGTGGTGGTCGGCACGTAGTGCGGGCGGTCGTAGGAGAAGTAGTTCGGGTCGCAGGAGATCGCGGGTTGGCTGGCGCCCACCCCGCGCGGGTCGAAGCCGATCCAGTCGTAGGCGGCACCGGCGTTCTTGGGCACCGCCGCGCCCAGCGTCGACAGGGCCAGCCCGGATCCGCCGGGTCCGCCCGGATTGACCAGCATCACACCCTGGTACTGGTCTTCGGGCACGGTGTGCTTGATCCGGGAGACCGCCAGCGAGATCTGCTCACCCGCCGGGTCCGCGTAATCCATCGGAACGGTCAGCATCGCGCATTCCGCCCCGGCCTTCTGCAGGTCCTCGTCGGCGCACTGTCCCCATTGGATCGGCGTTGGGTCGAATTCCGGTGCCGGGTCGGCGGTTGCGGCGCCGACAACCGGCGACAGGCCGACCAGGAGGCCGACCGCCAGCCCGGCAGTGACTACTTTTCTCACGATTGTCCCCGTCTGTCCAATTGTGTTCGCTGTCAGCGACGATCAGTGTGGACAGTTAACGGGATTCGCCCGCCCGAGACCGAGCCATTGGCGAAAATTGCTCCTACCGAGCGCATTCCGCTTACCTTCGCGTTACGCGGGCCGCCAGCGGATGGGGTTTGCTGGTGGCCGCGTGGCAGGGCCGGTCTCCCTCGGGAGATCGGCCCTTTGCATGCCGTACCCGCGGTTTTCGGAACCGGTCGGATCAGCCGTTCACATCGGCATGTACGGACCGAACGGCGACCACATGGGCATGTACGTGCCCAGCGGCGACAGCACGACTCCGGATTCGTCCGGGTTGACCAGTGCCGGGACGGTCGGCGTCCCGTGTTCCGCCCCGGCTTTCCGCAGGTCTTGGCCTGCGTACGGGCTCGATTGGGTCGACGCTGGCTCGGTGGCCGCGGCACTGGCGACCGGTGACAGGCCGACCAGGAGGCCGACCGTCAGTCCGACGGAGACTGTTTTTCTCACGATTGTCCCGTCTATCCAATTGTGTTCGCCTCGGGTGGCGATCAGTGCGGACAGTTAAGGGGATTGGTCCCGATGGAATCGAGGTCTTGGCGAGAATTGCTCCTGCCGAACACGTTTCGCTTCTGTTGCGAAGCAGCGGCTGCGGCGCAGACCGGACCCGGATGCCCCGTTGGATCTCAGGTTGTGCGGATCCCAAACCGGTCGGGTGAGGGGTGAGGGGCACCCGTGACCAAGTAACTGGGTCACGGGTGCCCCTCACCGAGACTTCAGCTCCTCTTGATGTGGGTCAGGAAGGTGGTCCAGGTGGTGCTGGCGAAGATGAGCGTGGCGCTGTCGCGGTCCTTGGTGTCGCGTACGCCGACGACGCCGGGGACCATTGCCACCTCGACGCAGGCGTTCTGCGTAGCGCTGTAGCTGCTCTTGAACCACGCCGCATCCGCCAGGACACGTCGTTCGATCATGGTGCGACCTCGCGTTCACTCCGAGTACTGCTTGCGCACCGATCGTATGACCTTCAGCGACTCCTTAGGGGAGAGCGCAGCTGCCTGAAGTTGGTTCCACAGCCTGGCGTAGGTCGCCACCGCGTCCTTGTCGTCCAGGTAACGGGCGTCATCGAGGCATTCGACGTAGACGAACTCCAAATCGGCCGCGATGCCGTTGGACGGGATGCGCAGCATCGTGAAGTCGAACGAGATCCCACCGCCAGGAGTCTCCACGTCGAACGGCAGTACCTGGAGGTTGGCGTTCTGCTGCAACGCCACCTCTGACAGGCGATCCAGCTGCTCCCGCATGACCCAGACCGTGCCGACCTGCCGACGCAGGCACGACTCGGAGAGGATGAACGACGCTGTGGCGGGTTTGGCCTGGGTGAGGATCGTCTGCCGTTCCTGACGAGCGGCGACGTTGGAATCGATGTCCTCGCTTTCGCGACGTGCCGATGCCGTGTCCATGGCACGGATGTACGCCTCGGTTTGCAGAATTCCTGGGATGATCTCGCCTTGGACCTGGCGGATGTCGTCAGCGTCGGTCTCCAGGTCGACGTACATCCGGAACCACTCGGGGAAGACGGAACGATAGCCGCCCCAACGACCTCGACTGCTGCGGGTCCGCGCGAGCTCGAACATCCACTGCATCTCGTTCGGGTCGACGCCGTAGAACTCCAGCAGGAGTTTCAAATCTCCTTTGCTGATGCCACCTTGGCCGAGTTCCAAGCGGCTGATCTTGCCGATGCCGCAGTCCAGCGCGGCTGCTGCTTCGGACTGTTCCCGGCCTGCTTTCTGGCGTACGTGGCGCAGTTCGTTGCCGAGTTGAAGCCGTCGCACGGTGGGTGTTGCCATCGATCGCCTCCGGTTGGGTCTCCGCCACTCGCGAGTGTTCCGCATCCTGTGGCCACAAGAACATCACCCGATTCGGCAATTCCTTAATCTGCGATCGCAAGTTTAAGCTGATCAACGGAAGCGATCACGTGAGCGCCTGCGGAATTGATCAGAGAGCCCTTGAATGGAGAGCGGAGTGTAGCGATGGATTCACATGCCGGGCTGCAACCCACCATGTTGTTGCTGCTCATGGTGTTTGCGGCGGTGTTGCCGTGGGTGGTGGTCGTGCGGGATCTTCCGGCCGTGCAGTCGTGGCAGGCACGAAGTCGGGCTCGGCGGACGACGCGCGAGATTCACCGCCAGCAAGGCCGCGGACTGCGGTGACCGAGTTGGGCGAGACGCCGCGCCATTACTGGCTGCCGACTCCGAATCCGGATACCGGCGCGTTCGTCCGGCACGCCTTTCGCGGCCGTCGTTGGGAAAGCCAGTCCACCGACACGACGGTGTGCGGCACGGACGTGGCGATGGCGAAGCCGAGCGAGCTGGACTGGTGCACCGCGCCGACCTGCCAGGACTGCAACGGGGTTCTGCGCGAGGAGCAGCAGGTTCGCGGCGAGCCATGAAGACCCGGTTCGATGCCGCTGCTGCCCCCGACGCGGCATTGAACCGCGCGGCCGGTCGGCGCACTCTCCCCCTCCCAGTGCGCTGACCGGCCGCACCCCACTTCTACCGGCAGATCTCGATCCGAGAGGACCGGTGTTCACGGGTACGTATTTCAAGATCGCGAACGAACTGCCCAGCCCAATCCGCGCGCGCCTGCGTTCTTCGATTTTCGGTCAGGGGCGCCAGGGGCTCGGTTTGTCGGTGGCGGGTCGGGTCGGGTCGTGGTGCTTCGGTGCGCCGGGTTCGTCCGCGCGCAGCGGGACCAGGCCTGCCGTGATGGCGCGCATGATGCGGTCGCGGGCGCGGGCGGCGTCGCCGACCCGATCAGCGGACAGGTCGCCGAGCTCCAGCGCCGCTCCGAAGTGGACTTTCAGCTTCGGGCGGCGCACCAGTGCCCGCAGCCACGAGGCCAACAGGATCCACACGTCGTGGGCGCTCTCAACCCGGACCATGCCGTAGCACATCGCCTCGTGGGCGCCCCACTGGCTGATCGGCACCACCGTGGCGCCGGATGCCAACGCCATCCGGGCCACGCCGGTCTTGCCATGTTCCGGCCACATGTCGGGTTCGAGCGTGATGCGGCCTTCCGGGTACATCAGCACCGGGTGGGGATCGCTGGTCAGCGCCGCCACCACGCGCCCCAACGCCTCGCCAGCGGTGGTCTTGCCCCGGTCGACGCGGACGTGTCGGCAGCTGCGGAGCATCCTGCCCAGCACGGGCGTGTCGAACAGGCCGCCGGTGGCGAGGAAGCGCGGCGCTAGCCGCCTCGTCCGGCACGCCGCGATCAGCACCAGCGCATCGATGTTGCCGATGTGGTTGGCCGCCAGCAGCAGCGGCTTGCCGCGCAGCGCATCGGGCACGTCGCCGGTGACTTCCAGCCGTCCGGTGAGCCCGACGATCGCCCGGTCCACCCGCATCAGCGCGCGCCAGAACAACGGCGCGTCCCGGAACAGGTTCTCGCGATCATTCCGGCGTGTCGGCTCGTGCGGACCGGATGGAAGAGCAACCATGATGTTCGAGGATCTCACGCATGCTGGCCCGGCTGGAGCGGATCGCCCCAAATAACGTCTGACCAGCGATCTCCCGTGGCTGGTGTGACGGGAGAGGCGGGTGAGGATACCGTGTGGGGCATGGCGAGCCGGACATCGAATGGGGGACGCGGCTCGACGCGCGGCAAAAGCGCGACCAAGAGTAGCGGCTCCGCTGCCAGGAGTGGTGGATCGGGCAAGTCGAGCACCACTCGCAAGACCACCGGGAGCGCCAAGCCGCGCCCCGGATCGACTCACGCGCCCCGCAGACCAGGGCCGAAGCGATCGGCGAAGACGCGTTCCAGCGGCGGTGGGGGCCTTGCTCGCGGGATCGGCGGTCTCGTCCGAGCGATCGGCAAGACCAAAGATCTCGACCCCGCGCACCGGCGCGACGGGTTGGCGCTGATCTTCCTCGCGACCGCTGTGATCGCCGCCGCCGGTGTCTGGTGGCGGGCCGGTGGTCCCGTCGGGCACTGGTTCGACTTGACGCTGCGCTCGGTCATCGGCATGGCCGCCTGGGTGCTGCCGGTGGTGCTGCTGGGCGTTGCCGTGCTGCTGATGCGCACCGAGACCAGTGCTGAGGCGCGGCCCCGGATGGTGATCGGGGCGCTGCTGGTGATCCTCACCTCGCTTGGCGTTCTGCACATCCTGTTGGGTTCCCCGTTGGACCCGGAGGAGTGGCCGAACGCGGGCGGCGCTCTCGGATTCGTCGCTGGCGGGCCGCTGGCGCACGGCCTCACCGGTTGGGTCGCCGTCCCGGTGCTGGTGTTGATCGGGCTGTTCGGCCTGCTGGTGCTCACCGGCACACCGGTGCGCGAGGTGGGTGCGCGACTGCGCGGTCTCGGGCGCGAGGACGCGGAGCCGACGCCGGAGCCCGCGGAGATCGAGGCGGATCCGGCCGCGGTCAAGCTCCGCCGCCCGTCCCGACGCCGCCAAGCGGCGATGGCCGACGAGGACCGGCAGCTCTCGTTGGACGACGCGCCCGAGCAGCCGCCCTCGCGGCCGAAGGCGGCCGCGGTGCCCGCCAATCCGGTCGCCGCGGAGAAGCCGAAGAAGAGCAGCGAGAAACCGCGGATCAGCCGCAGCGTCGAGGGCGACTACCAGCTGCCGCCGCTGGACGTGCTCACCGACGGCGACCCGCCGAAGAGCCGCAGCCGCGCCAACGACGCCATGATCGAGGCGATCACCGCGGTGTTGGAGCAGTTCAACATCGACGCCCAGGTCACCGGTTTCACCCGCGGTCCGACGGTGACCCGCTACGAGGTGGAGCTCGGCCCGGGCGTGAAGGTCGAGAAGATCACCGCGCTGACCAAGAACATCGCCTACGCCGCGGCGACCGACAACGTCCGGCTGCTGGCGCCGATTCCCGGCAAGTCCGCGGTCGGCATCGAGGTGCCCAACAGCGACCGCGAGATGGTGCGGCTCGGCGACGTGCTGCGCTCCACCGAGGCGACCAAGGACACCCACCCGCTGGTGATGGGCCTGGGCAAGGACATCGAAGGCCACATGGTCACCGCCAACCTGGCGAAGATGCCGCACCTGCTGGTGGCCGGTTCGACCGGGTCCGGTAAGTCCAGCTTCGTCAACTCGATGCTGGTGTCGCTGCTGGCGCGGGCCACCCCGCAGGAGGTCAGGATGATCCTGATCGACCCGAAAATGGTGGAACTGACCCCGTACGAGGGCATCCCGCACCTGATCACGCCCATCATCACGCAGCCGAAGAAGGCCGCCGCCGCGCTGGCCTGGCTGGTGGAGGAGATGGAGCAGCGCTACCAGGACATGCAGGCCAACCGGGTGCGCCACATCGACGACTTCAACCGGAAGGTCAACTCCGGCGAGATCACCACCCCGCTGGGCAGCGAGCGCGAGTACCGGCCGTACCCGTACATCCTGGCCATCGTCGACGAGCTCGCGGACCTGATGATGACCGCGCCGCGCGACGTCGAGGACGCCATCGTGCGGATCACCCAGAAGGCTCGGGCCGCCGGTATTCACCTGGTGCTGGCCACCCAGCGCCCGTCGGTGGACGTGGTGACCGGTCTGATCAAGACCAACGTGCCGTCCCGGCTGGCGTTCGCCACCTCGTCGCTGACCGACTCGCGGGTCATCCTGGACCAGCCGGGGGCGGAGAAGCTGATCGGCATGGGCGATGCGCTGTACCTGCCGATGGGCGCGTCCCGACCGGTGCGGGTGCAGGGCTCGTTCGTCGGCGACGACGAGATCCAGCGCATCGTCACGTTCAGCAAGGGCCAGGCCGACCCGGAGTACACCGACGGCGTCACGGCGGCCAAGGCCGGGGAGAAGAAGGAAGTCGACTCCGACATCGGCGACGACCTCGACGTCCTGCTGCAAGCCACCGAACTCGTGGTGACCAGCCAGTTCGGGTCCACCTCGATGTTGCAGCGCAAGTTGCGGGTCGGGTTCGCCAAGGCCGGTCGGCTGATGGACCTGCTGGAGTCGCGCGGCGTGGTCGGGCCATCGGAGGGCTCGAAGGCCCGCGACGTGCTGGTCAAGCCGGACGAGCTGGAGGGCACGCTGTACTCGATCCGGGGTGGTCCGCCGCCGGACGGGGAGTGAACGTGGGCGTCCCCGCATCCGCTGAAGGATGCGGGGACGTTACTGTTTTCCGCATTTTCACCAGCATTTCCCCAATAGGTTTTCGCTGCGTTCGCATTACTCCGTTTGCGTCCTCTCAATTGCGCTGAATGGAATTGTTGAGGCGGGTCGACCCGCCTGTTTTGTGCGATATTCTCCCGCCCGCTGGAGGCATTTGTCCGCCGCGATTTCGAAGGGCTATCGCATGGTCGTCCGGAAAATTCACGCTTGGTTGCTGGTCCTGTTGTCCGTGCTGTTACTGGTGGGATTCCAGCAGTTCGCCTCGGGTGTCCCGGTATCCGGACCGGATCCCACTCCGTCCGATGTGGACCAAGGTGAGCTGATGCGCATCGGCGGCAGCAGCTATCCGCGCCTGGTGCGGTTGCAGCATTCCGGTGCGGCCAACGGCCGGGTGCTGGCCAGCATGACGACCTATGTGGACCGAGCCGGATTCGCGGTGATCTACGAAAGCCGCGATGACGGCGCAACATTCCAGCCGATCAGCGAAATCCGCGATCCGGAGGGCGCGGACGAGAAGGGCATGTGCTGCTCGACGCTGTACGAACTGCCGCAGCAGATCGGTGACATGCCAGCGGGCACCCTGCTGTGGGCCGGGACAGCCGGGGTCGGCGCGGACCCGGAGCAGCGGCACAGCAGCATCCGGGTGTGGCGCAGCGACGACCAGGGGCGCACCTGGAGCTTCCTGTCCACGATCGTGCAGGCGCCGGTCGGACCCGGTGTGTGGGAGCCGGAATTCACCGTTTCCGCGCAGGGCGAGCTGGTCGCGTTCTATTCCGATGATGGCGACCCGCAGCACGACCAGAAGATGGTGCAGGTCCGTTCCTCGGACGGCCGCAATTGGACCGACCTGCGGGAAACGCTGAAGAACGACGAGTTCACGGTGCGCCCCGGAATGTCCGGAGTCCGGAAGTTGCCGGACGGCACGTATGTGATGGTTTACGAGCTCTGCAACTACGACCCGGTGCACATTTGCACGGTGTGGATGCGCACCTCGCCGGACGGCTGGGATTTCGGCGACCCCTACGACCTGGGAACCGAGATCCTGTCGGATACCGGCGGGCAGCCGCTGGGCACTCCGACGATCGCCTGGGCGCCGGGACCGGGTCCGAACGGCCGACTGCTGCTGGCGTACCAGATGCTGGCGGGTGACAACGGCGGTTGGGCGCCGGGCAACGGGCGCACGCTGATGGTCAACGACGACCCGTCCAACCTGGCCGAGGGCTGGCGGGAGATCCCGTCCCCGGTGCAGATCAGCTACAACCAGGGCAGCGTGTGCCGCAACTTCAGCCCGACGCTGCTGCCGACGCTGGACGGGCAGTCGGTCATCCACGTCACCACCGACTTCGAGAAGTACATCGGTGGGCCGTGCGAGGCGTACTACGCCACCGGACCGATCGACCCGTCGACCACGGCCACCAGCCACGACGTCCAACCCATGGATCCCCGCCCCGGCCGCTGAGATTTTCCGAACACTGGGTTCGGCAAGCGGGATCGCGGGGTGCGCCCGGGTCGGGCGCACCCCGCGCCGCCGGTGCTCAGCCCTTGGCGCCGAACTCCACGACTTCACCTCGGGCGTTGACCGCGCGATAGGACAGCAGCGAGCCGTCGTCGGCGTGGATCGGCTCGATCTGCGCCGAGTCCAGGGCGTCCGAAGTCGAGATGCTGGCGCCGCCGAACTCCCGCACCGCGTAGTAGTAGATGTTCGCGGTGCCCTTGCAGCCCAGGTCGCTCCCGCACACGGAGTACATGTCGTCGCGGAAGTTGTCGTCGATCTCCTCGCGGTTGGCCTCGGTGAACCGCTCCTGCTTCTTGTAGTTGCGGTAACCGAAGTCGTGCCGGTCGCAGCTGGTGCGGAACTCGTAGCCCAGCGGCTCGTCCGGCGACATCGAACAGCCGTCGGAGGACCAGTCGAGCTGGTCGGCGTAGGGCTGCTCGCCGCGGGTCTCGGTGAACGAGTCGAGGGAGAGCTCGAAGAGGTACTGGTCAGTGACGGACCGCAGCTCACCTTGACTGAGGTCGGCGTGCGCGATGCCGGCGGTGAGCAACAGCGCCCCGGTGGCGGCGGCGGTGACGAAGAACCCACGACGAGCAGGGGAACGTTCCACGGCGAGTCTCCTCGAATCCGAACGGATCACTCACCGTGTTATAGCCGGTACCCGTGGTGCCCGTGGGGCCGTTGCGCGACAAGCACGAGAACGGCGGACAACGATTCCCACCAGACGGGGTGGGAAGACGCGTTCGGCGCCGCGATCAGTTGAGGTTGAGGAGCATTCGGGTGTTGCCGAGGGTGTTTGGTTTGATGTTGGCGAGGTCTAGGAATTCGGCTACGCCCGCGTCGACCGAGCGGCGCATTTCCTCGTAGATCTCCGGGCCCACCGGGGCTCCGTTGACCGTTTGGAAGCCGTGGCGGCCGAAGAACTCGGTTTCGAAGGTCAGCACGAACAGCCGGGAGAGGCCGAGTTCGCGAGCCAGGTCGATCAGTTGGTGCACCAGGCGGTGGCCGACGCCGCGGCCCTTGACCGTCGGGTCCACTGCCACCGTGCGGATTTCGGCGAGGTCTTCCCAGAGCACGTGCAGGGCGCCGCAGCCGACGACGCGGCCGGGGTGGTTCGGTTCGGCCAGTTCGGCGACCCAGAACTCCTGGATGTCCTCGAAGAGCGTGACGAGTTCCTTGGCCAGCAGCACCTCGCCCGCGTAGGTGTCGACCAGGGACTTGATCGTCCGCACATCGGCGATCCGCGCCCGCCGAATCATTATTTCGGATGACGTATAGTCATGCATAACGTCATCGTAGCGCCGCGATCCGATAGCGGCATGCGCATAACCGCGTCGGGTCAGGCGCCCAGCCTCAGCAGCATGCGGGTGTTGCCGAGGGTGTTCGGCTTGACGTGGGCGAGGTCGAGGAACTGGGCCACGCCTTCGTCCGGTGAGCGGCGGATCTCCGCGTAGACGTCGGGCGGCACCGGGGTGTCGGCGATCGGCCGGAAGCCGTGGCGGCCGAAGAACTCGGTCTCGAAGGTGAGCACGAAGATCCGCGACAGGCCAAGGTCGGCCGCGGTGGCGATCAGGCGCGCCACGAGCGCGTGGCCGATGCCGCGACCCTTGGCGATCGGATCGACCGCGACGGTGCGGATCTCGGCGAGGTCTTCCCAGAGCACGTGCAGGGCGCCGCAGCCGAGGATCCGGTTGTCCTGCTCGGCGACCCAGAACTCCTGGATGTCCTCGTACAGCGTGACGAGTTCCTTGCCCAGCACCACCTTTCCCGCGTAGTGATCGATCAGCGCCTTGATCGCGCGAGCGTCGCGGACGCGGGCCGGGCGTACCTGCACGAGATCTGTCACGTTAGGTAAGCCTAACCAACATGTGATCGAAATGGTGGCTGCCCGGCCGTAATCTTGGCCACGGTCAACGAACTCGGCCCGGCGGGCTCGTGCGCAGGGCCCGGGAACTGGAACGTTAGGCTCGACGCATGTCAACCGAGCAGAGTCTCCGCCGAGTCGCCATGGTCACGCTCGGTTGCGCCCGCAACGAGGTCGATTCCGAAGAACTCGCCGGTAGCCTGCACGGCCGCGGCTGGGACCTCGTCGACGCCGACTCGGCCGATGTCGTGGTGGTCAACACCTGCGGTTTCGTCGAATCCGCCAAGAAGGATTCCGTTGACACGCTGCTCGCCGCCGCCGACACCGGCGCCAAGGTCGTCGCGGTGGGTTGCATGGCCGAGCGCTACGGCGCCGAACTCGCCGAGCACCTGCCGGAGGCCGACGCGGTGCTCGGCTTCGACCACTACGCGCAGCTCGCCGACCGGCTCGACGACGTGGTCGCGGGCCGCGCCATCCAGCCGCACCAGCCGCAGGACCGGCGCAAGATGCTGCCGATCGCCCCGGTCGCCCGGCCCGCCGCGGCGGTGGACGTCGCGGTGCCGGGCCACGGCTGGGTTCCGGCCGCCCGCGCGGTGGCGCGCCGGCGACTCGACGACTCGCCGGTGGCCGCGCTGAAGCTGGCCTCCGGCTGCGACCGGCGCTGCTCGTTCTGCGCCATCCCGTCGTTCCGCGGCTCCTTCCTGTCCCGCCCGCCCGAAGAGGTGCTGGGCGAGGCCGCGTGGCTGGCCGAGCACGGTGCCAAGGAACTGTTCCTGGTCAGCGAGAACTCCACCTCCTACGGCAAGGATCTGGCCGACCCGCGGGCGCTGGAGACGCTGCTGCCCAAGCTCGCCGCCGTCGAGGGCGTCGACCGGGTGCGGGTGTCCTACCTACAGCCTGCGGAGACCCGGCCGGGCCTGGTGCGGGCCATCGCCACCACGCCCGGTGTCGCGCCCTACTTCGACCTCTCCTTCCAGCACTCCAGCGAGCCGGTGCTGCGCCGGATGCGCCGGTTCGGTTCCACCGAATCCTTCTTGGAGCTGATCGAGCAGATCCGCGAGCTGGCCCCGGAGGCGGGTATCCGCAGCAACGTCATCGTCGGCTTCCCCGGCGAGACCGAGGAGGACTTCGCCGAACTGCAGGACTTCCTCACCCGCGCCCGGCTGGACGCCATCGGTGTGTTCGGCTACTCCGACGAAGACGGCACCGAGGCCGCCGCCTTCGACGGCAAGATCGACTCGGACACCATCGACGAACGGGTCGAAAAGCTCTCCGACCTGGCAGACGAGTTGATCGCGCAGCGCGCCGAGGACCGCATCGGCACCGAGGTGCGGGTGCTCGTCGAGCGCCTCGACGACGAGGAGTGCGCCGGTCGGGCCGACCACCAGGGACCGGAGGTGGACGGCGAATGCCTCGTCGTTGATCCTGGAGAGGTCAGGGTGGGCGACGTGCTGCGCTGCCAGGTGGTCGACAGCGAAGGCGTCGACCTCGTGGTGCGTCCGATCGACGGCACGCCCGCACCGAACAGGCCCGGGGAGCAACCATGACGGCCGATGGCGCGGCATCGGATTCCGCGGCGGAGCGGCCCGAGCCCGCGACCGTGCCGCTGGTCAACATCGCCAACATCCTGACCGTTTCCCGGTTGTTGCTGGTGCCGGTGTTCCTGGTGGCGCTGTTCTGGGCAGACGGCCACGACACGCTGTGGCGCTGGATCGCCACCGGGGTTTTCGCGATCGCCTCGATCACCGACCGCATCGACGGCGACCTGGCCCGCAAGCGCGGCCTGGTCACCGACTTCGGCAAGGTCGCCGATCCGATCGCGGACAAGGCGCTGACCGGCGCCGCGCTGGTCGGGCTGAGCCTGCTCGGCGATCTGGGCTGGTGGGTCACCTGGGTGATCATCGGCCGCGAAGTGGCCGTCACGCTGCTGCGCTTCTGGGTGATCCGGCACGGCGTGATCCCGGCCAGCCACGGCGGCAAGATCAAGACGTTGTTGCAGGCCATCGCGATCGGGCTGTACCTGCTGCCGTTGGGCGGCTGGGCCGATCTGCCGCGCTGGGTGGTGACGGGGGCGGCGCTGATCGCCACCGTCGGCACCGGGCTCGACTACGTGGTGCGCGCCGTGCGGCTGCGCGCCGCCGGACGGGCGAAGGCGAACGCGTGATCGTCGAACAGGTCGGACTGCCGTTGTCCCGGGTGGCGGCGCTGCTCGACGTGCTGCGGCGGCGCGGCGAAACGGTGGCGACCGCGGAATCGCTGACCGCCGGACTGGTTGCCGCGGTGCTGACCGATGTGCCCGGTTCCAGCGACGTCGTCCGCGGCGGGCTGATCGTCTACGCGACCGACCTGAAGGCGGAGCTGGCCGGGGTCGATCGCGAACTGCTGAACACCCACGGAGCCGTGCACCCGAGGGTCGCGGAGATGCTCGCCGAAGGCGCGCGCCAGCGCTGCGCGGCGGACTGGGGGATCGGGCTCACCGGAGTCGCCGGACCGGACCCGCAGGATGGGGTGGCGCCGGGCACGGTGCACCTCGGGTTCGCCGGTCCCGGTGGCACGACGGTGCGCTCGGTGCGGCTGGACGGGAATCGGCACGAGGTGCGGGCTGCGGCCGTTCGGGTGGCGCTGGAACACTTCGCCGACCTGCTGCGTTGATGCGTGCGGGCGTTGTGCGCTGGGTGAAGGGCGCGCGGCGCCCGGCTGGGCCGATTGATCATCGGACGTTCGCCCTGGGCGGACTTGACGGCGATCGTTCTCGTTCCGGCCTTCGGATGAGTAACGTAGGGGGCGTTCACGCGTAGTGCACGCGGTAGGCGACGAAGGAAGGGAGGCGCGCGATGACCGTATTGTTGCGGGAGGCGGTCGGTGAACGGCTGCGCCGCGCCCGGACCGCACAGTCTCGGACCTTGCGGGACGTTTCGCGCGCTGCCCGGGTGAGCCTCGGATATCTCTCCGAGGTGGAACGGGGCCGGAAGGAGGCGTCCAGCGAGCTGCTCGCCTCGATCTGCGACGCCCTGGACCTACCGCTGCCGGAACTGCTGGTGACCGTGGCCGGTGACCTCGACGGGACCCTGGTGGTGCCGTCGGTGGTCGAGCAGTCGACGGCGTCGGAGATCGACGGCGGTCACCTGGTGCCCAGCCTGATCGGCACCGAGCTGTCCGAAACCGACCTGGCCCAGCAGCAGATGGCCACCGCCGAAGCAGGCGCGGACGCCGAGCCGCGCGCCTGCGCGGAGCGGCTGCAGCCGATGCTCAGCCAGCGCATCAGCCCGCCGGTGCGCAAGCCCGGCGGCGTGGTGGTCGCTGCCTGACGGCTACGGACGCGAAGCCGGTCTCTTCGTCCGCAAGCCTTGTTCGTGGGTGCCGTGGGTGTGCGCGTGAGTGGTTGTTCCGAACCGGGATTTCCACTCACGCGCAGGTGCTGCCAACTTTTGTGCCTTCTCAGCTCCAGTGGTGTTCCCACCCGGCGGCTCTGGGTCCGCTGTTCGGTTTCCGGATTTCCGGGCCCCGGTGTCGGGTGGGGCGGGCGTTGCTGGTTCGATCTCGGGTGGTGACTCCGGGTAAATCCTGGAGATCTACCGTGTTTGGTGGAAGCCGACACGACTACCTGACACGATGGAACCAGCGGGCACGCCGGGTGCGGCGGTGCCTGCACGGGGCAGCCGAGCAGCAGAAGAAGGCAGGCGGAGGAGATGGCCAATCCGTTCGTTAAGGCCTGGAAGTACCTGATGGCGTCGTTCTCGTCGAAGGTCGACGAGCACGCCGACCCGAAGGTGCAGATCCAGCAGGCCATCGAGGAAGCCCAGCGGCAGCACCAGTCACTCTCCCAGCAGGCCGCTTCGGTGATCGGCAACCAGCGGCAGCTGGAGATGAAGCTGAACCGGCAGCTCGGCGAGGTCGAGAAGTTGCAGGCTTCGGCGAAGCAGGCGCTGGTGATGGCCGATCAGGCCCGCGCGGGCGGTGATGAGGCCACCGCCCAGCGGTACGAGGAGACCGCCACCCAGCTCGCCAGCCAACTGGTCACCGCGGAGCAGGGTGTCGAGGACCTAAAGACGCTGCACGACCAGTCGCTGGGGGCGGCCGAGCAGGCCAAGCAGGCGGTGGAGCGCAACGCCCAGATCCTGCAGCAGAAGATCGCCGAGCGCACCAAGCTGCTCAGCCAGCTGGAGCAGGCCAAGATGCAGGAGCAGGTCTCCGCGTCGATGCGGCAGATGACCGAGATCGCCGCACCTGGCAACACGCCCACGTTGGAAGAGGTCCGGGACAAGATCGAGCGCCGCTACACCACCGCGCTGGGCGAGGCGGAGTTGGCGCAGAACAGCGTGCAGGGCCGGATGCTCGAAGTGCAGCAGGCGTCCGTCGACGCGGCCGGTGCCAGTCGGCTCGCTCAGCTGCGCGCCTCGATGGGCACCAGCCAGTCGCAGGTGACCGGCGGAGGGCAGCAGCAGGTCACCAGTGGTTCGGAGACCGCTGAACCGGCCACCAAGCCCCAGCAGCAGCAGAACCCGCAAGCCGGTCAAGCCTGAGCGAGCGCGGTGTGAAGCCCCGCAAGCACGAGCTGGCGCAGCAGCTGGGCGAGGCCGCCTTGGAGCAGTTGCGCGGCCCCGTCCTCAACGAGGTGCGCCGCAAGTTCGCCACCTGGCGTGATCCGCGGTCCCGGCTGCTCCGGCAGCGCAAGCGCGCCAAGCGAACAGCCACCGGCAGTGCGGTTACCGCCGGGGTGTTCGGCGCCGGTTCGGTCGTCTCCGCGTCCACAACCGCGGCTTGGAACGCGCTGGGTGAGCTGGGGTGGTTGGTCCAGGACACGACGACCTTCGGACTCGGCGGGCTCGCCGTGATCAGCGGGGTTGGCGCGGTCGGCGCGGGGCTGAAGTACCGGCGGCTGAAGCGGACGCCGCTGCCCGAACCACTACCGGAGCCCGTGGCGCTGCCCCCGCAGGGGTCGGCTGCGCGGGAGCCGATGCAGTGGCTGCGGGACGCGGAGCAGAGCCTGCACGGTTCGTTGTCGCAGCTGACCTCGGCGGGCGCGGGCAGCGCCGCAGCCGATGCTCGCGGTACCGCGGACAACGCCGCCGACGAGCTGCGGCGGGTCGCGCAGCGGCTGCTCGCGGTGGAGGCGGCGACCCGGCACGCGCCAGCGGCGGAGCGGTCCGAGCTGCGGGCCGATGTGCAGCGCCTGCGGGCGGAGCTGGACGAAGGTGTCGAAGGGTACGGCGGGTTGGTGGCCGCGGCGGGGCGGGCGGTGGCCGCCAGCGGCGCGCCGGAGCAGAAGCACCTGCTGCAGGATGCGACGGATCGGCTGGCCGGGCTCGCGGCTGGGCTGCGGGAGTTGTCCGGCGCGGATGGGCCGACGCCGGAACCGCCGGAGCGGCAGCACCGATCCGATCCGGCCTGACGCGACACGCCGCGCCGTCATCACTGCTGGTAGTCAACGTTTCGCTGGATCAGCGGCGGTTTGGCTTGATTGTGTGATGCGAAATAGTAATCTTCCCCCAGTCATCACATGCCGTGGCAGGAGATTCACCTGACCGAGCGGCTCGGGGGAGGACGATGTGGCGTTGTGGACCGTGCACGGCAACGGTCGACGCCTGGTGGGCGATGCCGTCGTGGCCTCCGAGGAACGGCTGAGCTGGCCGCTGACCATCGGTTTCGGATTGCAGCACCTGCTGGCGATGTTCGGCACCACGACTCTCGTGCCGCTGCTGACCGGCTTCCCGGTGACGACCACCCTGCTGCTGTCCGGCCTCGGCACCCTGCTGTTCCTGCTGCTCACCCGCAATCGGGTGCCCAGCTACCTGGGTGCGTCGGTGGCCTTCGTGGTGCCGCTGGGCGCGGCGGCGGACGAGGCCGGTGCGAGTCCGTCCGCGCTGCTCGGCGGCGTCATGGTGGTCGGCCTGGTGGTGATCGCCGTCGGCGTCGCGGTCAAAGCGCTGGGCGTGCGGCTGCTGGAGTCGGCGATGCCGCCCGTGGTGACCGGGGCGATCGTGCTGATGATCGGTCTGAGCCTCGCGCCGCAGTCGGTCTCCTCGTTCGACCAGCAGCGGGTGCCCGCGGCGCTGACGTTGGGCACGGTCGTGCTGCTCACCGTCATCAGCCGGGGCATGGCCGGACGGGCCGCCGTCCTGGTCGGGGTGTTGGTCGGCTGGGGATATTCCGCGTTGGCGGGCGATCTGGTGCAGGAACGGGTCGACGAGTTGGCCGCCGCGCCCTGGTTCGGGCTGCCCCAGCTGATCACCCCGCAGGTGCACATCTCGGTGATGCCGTTCGTGCTGCCGCTGGTGGTGGTGCTGGTGGCGGAGCACGTCGCACATCTGAAGGCGGTCGCCGCGATGAGCGGCCGCGACCTCGATCCTCACGTCGGGGACGCGCTGATCGGCGGTGGGCTGGCGACCACGTTGTCCGGCTCGGCGGGTGGCTCGGCGTTGAGCAGCTACGCGGCGAACATCGGGGTCATGGCGGCGACCCGGGTCTATTCGACGGCCGCGTGCCTGGTCGCCGCGTTGGCCGCGATCGTGCTCTCGTTCTCGCCGAAGCTCGGGGCGCTGATCAACACCATTCCGCTCGGGGTGCTCGGCGGTGCGACGCTGGTGCTGTTCGGGTTGCTCGCGCTTGTCGGCGCGCGGATCTGGCTGGATGCCCGGGTGAACCTGGCCGATCCGGTGAACCTGGTGGTGCTGGGCACGGCGGTGATCGCCGGAGTCGGTGATCTGACGGTGCAGGTCGGTGAGCTCCGGGTCACCGGCATGGTGTGGGGCTCGGTCGGCATCGTGCTGGTCTACCCGCTGCTGCGCCGCATCGCCGATGCCCGCAACAACGCCCGCGACCGTTGACCCCGAAACCCACCAAACCATCCATTGTGGACACTTGTGTTGTCTTGCTGTCCGCCCGAGGTACTGATCGCGTGATCGAAAGGTCAGACGTCGCACGATTTCGCGAGAAAGACACGATCACGCCGGTGTTGGTCAATTTCTCGTGAAATCGCGCCCGCATCAGGGCTGGCAGCGGGGGCAGTGGTAGCTGACGCGGGCTTCGACGCCATCGCCTTGGGAGCCGCGGCGGACCGGGCCACCGCAGCGCAGGCAGGTGCGTCGGCCGTAGACCCAGTGCTGGCTGCCGCGCCGCAGGCTGTTGGTCGTGGACTGCTCGGGATGCCAGGCGTTGCGCAGCAGGAGCTCCCGGCACAGCCGCACCGCGCGGGCCGCGTCGACCTCCGCGACCGGCGTCCACGGCGAGCGGCCCAGCAGGAAGCACACTTCCGCCTTGTAGAGGTTCCCGACCCCGGCCACGACCGTCTGGTCCAGCAGGGCGCGACCGAGTTCCCGGCCGGGATCGGCGGTCAGCCGTCGGATCGCCTCGGCCGCGTGCGCGTCGTCCCAGTCCGGATCGAGCAGGTCCGGCCCCAGGTGGCCGATCAGCCGAGACTCCGCCGAGGTCGGCAACCAGCGCAGATCGTGCAGGTTGAACCCGACCGCGACGCGTTCGGAGGTGCTCAGCAGGGCCCGGACCTGGTGCGCGGGCCGCCGCCATCGAGCGCCGGGGGAGTAGAGGTGCCAGGCGCCGTCCATCCGCAGGTGGCTGTGCAGGGTGTGGTCGTCGTCGAAGCGGATCAACAGGTGCTTGCCGACCGGCCGCACCTCGCGCACCCCACGACCGGCGAGGTCCATCGTGGACAGCCGGGGGTGGCGCAGCTCGCCGCGGGTCAGGACCTGCCCGGCCAGCGCCTCGTGCAGCCGGTGGCAGGTTAGGAAGACGGTGTCGCCTTCGGGCAGGGCCGATTCACCGCCCCTCGACCGCCAACTTGAGCCCCAAACCGACCAGCACCGTCGCGGTGAGCCGGTCCAGCCAGGCGCGCACCCGCTGCCGCTGCAACAGCGCGCGAGCGCGACCGGCGACCCACACCAGCGCAGTCGACCACAGCAGGCCGATCGAAATGTGCGCCGCCACCAGCAGCGGCCCCCAGACGAACGCCGCCGGGCCGGTCGGCAGGAACTGGGGCAGCAGGCTGATGTAGAACACACCCACCTTGGGGTTGAGCAGGTTCGTGGCCAGCCCGGCCCGCAACGCCGCCGGGCCGGTCAACCCGACAGATGTGCCCGGAAGCTCCGAGTCGTGCTGAACCCTGTTGCGGGGCAACGACTTCCACAGCGCCGAGCCGCCCAGCCAGAGCAGGTAGACCGCGCCCGCCACCCGCACGATGTCGTAGGCCAGCTGGGAGGCGGTCAGCAGCGCGGTCAAGCCCGCGACGCTCGCCGTGCCCCAGACCACGCAGCCGAGGTTGATGCCGAGGTACGTCGCCACCCCGGCGCGGCGTCCGCCGAGCAGGGAGTGCCGCAGGATCAACATGGTGTCCAGGCCGGGCGTCAGCACGCCGATCACGGCCACGAGGACGAAGGTGGCGAACGCCGCAGTGCTCATTCGGCCTCTTCCAACAGCTCGTCTTCGTCCTGCTCCTGGCGGCGCGGCCGACCAGCGCGCAGGGTGCGGGCCAGCACCAGGTTGAACGCGAGCGCGACCTCCCGCGCACCCGGCGTGCCCCACTGGTGGATCGGCATGCACGCGCCCTGCGCCTGCTGCACGGCCAGCCGGTCGGGCAGCGCGACCGGCATCACCAGCGGGCCGAAGATCTCCCGCAGCTCCTCGATCCGGAACTGGTGCTCGTGGGAGCGCGGCCGCACCCGGTTGACGATCACGCCGAGCGGTTGCAGGCCAGGGTTGTTCGACTGCCGCTCGGCCTGCACGGCTTCGAACGCCCGCTGCACGCCGGAGACCGCGAAGATCGTCGGCTCGGTGACCAGCAGGGCGCGGTCGGCGGCGACCAACGCCGAGCGGGTCAACCGCCCCAGGGACGGCGGGCAGTCCAGCAGCACCAGCTGGTACGGCAGTTGGCCCTCGGCGACCAGGCCGTCCAATTCGGACAGCGCCTCGGTGAGCCGGGACAGGTGCTTGTCGTCGGGGTGGTGGCCGTTGTGGCTCTCGGCGTCTTCGGAACCCACCAGGACATCGACCTCGGCACCCCAGGAACTGCCGGTCACCGCCGCCCGCAGCACCTCCGGGCTCGGATCGGCGAGTACGTCGCTGAGGCCCTTGGTGGTCCTCTCCGGCTCCAGGCACGCCGTCGCGTTGCACTGCGGGTCGAGGTCGACGACCAGCGTCCGAACTCCTCGGCGCATCGCGGCCGAGGCGAGGCCGAGCACCACGGTCGTTTTGCCCACGCCACCCTTGAGACTCAGCACTGCCACCGTCTGCACGGACGTAGCCTACGGAACCGACAGCCGTCCCAGAACTTCTCCCTGAAACTTGACTCGCGTAGCCGTGTGGATGACGGAACTTCAGAGCCTGTCCCCGGACTCGTTCTGCGTGGCGGTGCGGTGGCGGAACCTGGCGATTTCGCGCGAAATCGACCACCCCACCCGAGGTGGTCGGCCCGGCCCGGCCACTTCGAAGACGGGCACTCAGACGCGGTCTCGACTACGCCGATCCCCGACACCATGTGTACGTCGGGGCAGGCCTCGCGGAGAACGCAGTCGGCAGCGTCGGAGAACCCGCAGCCGTGCGGTCGCGAGGGGTGGGTCAGGCGGCGCCGCTTCGGAGGCTCTTCGGAATGTTGTCCGCACGCCGGTGAAACCCGTCCACCTGCCCGCATTACGCTGCTAACCATGAGATCCGACGCCGTCTACCAGGTGCTGGAAACCGAACTCGTCGAAGCCCGGCGGCGCGGCGGTGGGCGCTCGCCGCGGGTGCTCGACGTCGGTGGCGGCAGCGGGGTGTGGGCAGTGCCGTTGGCCAAGGCGGGCTGTTCGGTGACGGTCGTCGATCCGAGCCCCAACGCGCTGGCCATGCTCCAGCGCCGGGCCGTCGAGGCCGGGGTGGCCGAGAAGATCACCCCGTTGCAGGGCGATACCGACGCGCTGTCGGCGATCAGCCCGGCAGGCGGCGCCGATCTGGTGCTCGCGCACGGCTTGCTGGAGGTCGTCGACGACGTCGACACCGCGGTCTCGGCGCTGGTGGCCGCCACCAAACCAGGCGGTGCGGTGTCGGTGCTGGTCGCCAACCGATACGCGGCCGTGCTCGGCTGGGCGTTGGCCGGTCGGGTTGCCGAGGCGCTGCAACTGATCCAGGCCGAGGACGGGCGGCTCGACGAGTCCTCGGACACGTTGCAGCGGCGGTTCGACACCGATGGTCTGCGACAGCTCCTGACGGCGGCCGGATTGACCGTGGAGCTCATCCAGGGCCAAGCGGTGCTCAGCGATCTGGTGCCCGGATCGGCGCTGGACAACAACCCCAGAGCGGCGAACGCGATGGTCGAGCTGGAACGAGCGGCGGCACTGCGCCCACCGCTGCGCGACATCGCGACCCGCCTGCACGCGATCGGCCGCGCCCCCGCCTGAGCTCGATTCGGTCGGTGGTTGCGGCGGACACACCCGGGCGATGCCGGAGGGCCCCGGCGCGATGCATCGGATATACATGGGTCGGGCATCCGGCGGACGACGCCGCGTCTGTACCCATCAAGACCGGGCTTCGGCCGAGTGCAGCAGTGCTGTCGGGGGCGCGCTTGGGGCAGAACGCGGATCGATCACTGCCCCGAGGGGATGATGTCGGCAACCTCGCACCGTTACAGTGCCAGGACCGGGTAGTCGTCACGTCGTGGGAACCGTATCCTCGGTGTTGACGCCCCCAAGCGTTCGCCGGTCCCCAAACCTGGGTGGGCAACAGCCCACCGGGTCTCCGGCGCCACTGAGAGACCTGTGCCGGAGGAGGAGTCATGCCACTCTCCGAGCACGAGCAGCGACAGCTCGAACAAATCGAGCGCGCGCTCTACGCCGAGGACCCGAAGTTCGCCTCCACCGTGCGCGGAGGACGGCTGCATCGCCCATCCCGACGTCGGAGGCTGCAGGGCATTGCCGTCTTCGTGCTGGGGTTGGCGCTGCTGGTAATCGGTGCGGTGATCCCGGCCCTCAGACCGGCCGACATCCCCGTGTTGAGCGTGGTCGGCTTCCTCGTGATGTTCGGCGGAGCAGTGATCGTCCTGTCCGCGTTGCGCGGTGGCGGGGACGACGTGGAATCGGTGCCGGACAACGGCGGTGGTGGGCGGCCGAAGCGGGGCCCGAACCGCAGTGCTGGACGCAGCTCCTTCGCGCAGCGCATGGAGGAGCGTTTCCGCAAACGCTTCGAGCAATAACGGTTCATGGCCTGATGATCGCCGCCTGATCTGACTGATCGGTGCGGCGATCTTCACTGTTCGCACCCTCGTCGATCCGGGTCCTCCGGTGAACGTGCGGCGCCTTGCGTCGGGTTTGCAGGGCGTCGGGTTTACGGGTTGGCTTGGCGCAGTTGCAGCACCGAGCGGGGGAACAGTCGCGAGCGCCAATCCAGCGGCGTGGCGCGGCGCAGGCTGGTCAGCACGCTGTGCAGCGCATCCGGTAGGCCCGCGTCCGGCTGCTGCCCCGGCGGCGCGTACCACTCCCGCTCCACCGCCACCACCAGCGCTCGCATCGCCTTCGCACCGGATTCGTCCAAGCCGTGGCGATCGATTAGACCGGTCGCGACCCGGCGCGCCGTGTCGGTGTCCGCCGGGCGGGTTCCGCGATCTTGGAACTCGTCCAGCACCTCCTGCCACGCGAGCCCGGCCGCGCCCTCGGAGCCTTCGGCGACCGCGTGCAGTCGTCGCCTCCGGCGCACCTCCCGGACCACTGCGGGCGTCGCGAGCAGCGCGAGTCCGAGCACGAGGACGCCGATGCTGATCGGCCACGGGTTCGCGGCCCCGGCCTCGCTCGGCGAGCCCGTCGTGCCGCCGACGTCGGCGCCGTCCGGGCGGTCCGCTCCTTGCGCCGAACCATCCGTCGGTGGCGCGCTCGGCACGGCCTGGCCAGGCAGCGGGGCCAGCGGCTGCGCGGGGTGCAGCTCGCTGTTGAGGAATTCCGGCAGCGCGGTGCGTCCGTCGTCCAGCGGGGTCGGGTCGAAGGTCTGCCAGCCCCAGCCGGGGAAGTACGCCTCCACCCAGGCGTGCGCGTCCTCGGTGGTGATCACCCGCTCGTCGCCGTCGCGGTATCCCGGGGTGAAACCGATGGCCACCCGGGACGGGATGCCGACGGCGCGCAGCAGGACCGCCATCGACGATGCGTACTGCTCGCAGAAGCCGCGCTTGCCGCGGAACAGGAAGTCCGACAGGGCGTCTCCGCCGGTCGCCGGGGCGGTCCGCAGGTCGTAGCGGAAACCGTTGGCCGGGTCGGTGAAGTACCGGTTGAGCGCGACGGCCTTGTCGAACTCGGTCGGCGCGTTCGCGGTCAGCTGCCGGGCCAGCTCGGCCACCTGCGGCGGGATGCCCGCGGTGTTGAGGTAGGCGGGCGCGATCGGCATCGGGCCGTTGGCACCCCGCAGCTCGTCCGGGGTCGGATCGGCGATGATCGCCCGCTGGACGTAGGGGCGGCTTTCCTGGTTGGTCTGGGTGAACACGATTCCGGCGGCCGGGTCGTAACGCCAGTTCGGCCCCATCCCGGAGACCGCTACCGGGATGCCGAACACCGGCAGCCACGGATCCCGGTAGCCGGTCGGCTGGATCTCCAGCCGCTCCGGGGTGCCGCGGTCGATCGTGGTGCCCTCCGGCAACGGCAGGTTGACCCCGGCGTCGACGCCCTGGGTGAGGCCTTCGAGTTCCCAGCCGCGCTGCGGGTCGAACTTCCGCAGCGTCATCGCCCGCAGGTAGGAGTCCGCCCGCAAGCCGCGGACCCGGAACAGCTCGACGACCCGGTCCCGGTTGAGCTGGCCGCGCAGCGAGGTGAACGGTTGCAGGCCGATGCCGTCGGTGCCGCCGAACTGCTCCGGCACGGCACCGGGTAACCGGCCCTCGGTGCCGACCCCGGTGAACGCCGCGCCGGTGAGCAGGGCGATCACCCCGGCTGTCCCGGCGACCGCCGCGGTGGTGCGGCCGAAGAGGGTGTGCGCGACCTGGCTGCGGTCTTCGTGCCGCCGCCACTTGCGGTGCTGTCCACCCGAGGCCAGCAGCAGGGCGTAGCCGAACGCCCCGGCGGCGAAGGTCCACCACGGGAGCATGTCGTCGGCCAACGACGCGGGGATGGCGAACACGCACAGCAGCACCAGCCCGGTCACCGCTGGGCTGCGGTAGGTCACCACGATGACGTCCGCGACCACCGCCACCAGCCCCAAGCCCAGGCAGACCAGGGTTTGCAGCGCGGGTTCGGCGGGTACCGGCGGCACCCCGGTGCGCACCAGCTCACCGGCCCTGGCCAGCAGGTCGCCCAGCTCGCCGATGGCGGCCGGACCAGGCAGCACACCCAGCACCGCCCGATCGCCGAACAACGCCGTCAGAACCACCAGCAGGCCCACGAGCTGGGCGAGCACGGTCAGCGCCAGCGGCCAGCGGACCCGTCGCCCGAGCACCCCCACCGCCGCGACGGCCACCACGGTGAACGCGGCCGGGAACAACCAGCGGCCGTCGGCGAACACACCGGAGAACGCCGTCGCCGCGCACAGCACCGACAGGGCACCGGCGGCGGTGGCCACCAGCGACGTGTCGATCGCGGTGGTCATCCGGTTCTCGGTCACGTCCCGACCTCCGATTCCGGCGCGGTGGTCTCCCGGCACAGCCGCTGCCAGACATCGGCGACCGAGGTGTTCGGCTCGGCCGCGATGACCACGGTCCAACCGGCCGCGCGCAGCCGCCGGGCGGCCTGCTTCGGGTCGAAGCCGCCGCCCGCTTCGCCGTGCCAGGCGCGGACGTCGAGCAGCAACGCGAGACTTCGGGTCTCTTGTGGACGGAGCTTGGTCAGCTCGGTGACCGCGGCGGTGGTCGTTTCGCCGAGCACCGCGATCAACTCGTGCCCGCTGCCCGGATCGCGGGTGGCCACCAGATCGCGCTGCGGCGAGGTGCGCACCGCGGCCAGCGCGTCCAGCACCGCGTCGTCGTCGTGCGCGCCCTCGGACGGTCCAGCACCTCCCGCCAACACCTGCCCGTCCTCGGTGACCAGCCGAACCTGCTGGCCGTTGCGGTGCAGGTGCAGGCAGATGCTGGCCGCCGCGGAGATCGCCCACTCGACGCTGCTGCGCGCGCCGCTGCCCCGGTGTGCGGCCGACCGCCGGTCGAGCAGCACCGTGACACCACCGTGCCAGGGGCGTTCTTCGACGCGAACCATCAGCTCGTCGCGGCGTGCGCTGGACTTCCAGTGCACCCGGCGGATGTCGTCGCCGTGCCGGTACTGCCGCACCATGGCGTCGTCCTCGCCGTGCCCGGCCCGCAGCCGGGTGGTGCCGTCATCGCCGGTTCCCAGCCCCGAACCGGCGGGCAGCCCGGAGAGCTGGAAGACCTTCGGCACCGCGACCAACCGGCTGCTCTCGGCCAGCTCCCGCTCGAATTCGGAGAGCCCGAACGGATCGCCGATCCGGGTGCGCAGCGGCCCGATGTAGTGGATGCCGCGCAAGGTCGGCGCCACCGAGTACTCCAGGACCGTGCCGCCGTGCCGCGGCACCGAGTCCAGCCGGAATCTCGGCCGCCCGCCGAGCGCGTGCGGGGTGTTGTCCTCCAGCACCAGCCCACCCACCGGGAGCCGTCCGGCACCGATGATGTGCAGCTGCACGGTCGCATTGGCACCAACCGGGATCCGCGGCGGAAACACCTGCCGCCGGGCCCCGATGCCGAACCGGACGCGGCTGGACAGCAGCAGGGCCAGCAGCGGTAACGCGACCACGAATGCCGACACCCGCAGCAGATCCCGCTCGTCCAGCACCAGCGCGCACGCCCCGGCGGCCACGCCCGCCGCCAACAGGCAGCGCCCGCGGATGGTCAGCCCCGACAGCACGACTACCTTCGTTCGCCGTCGGTATCGCCGCGCGGCACCGGGATCCGGTTCAGCAGCTGCCGCACCAGATCCGTGGCCGAGCGGCGGGCGGCGCGGGCCTCGCTGGTCAGCATCAGCCGGTGGGCGAGCACCGGGATGGCGATCGCCTGCACGTCGTCCGGGATGACGAACTCGCGGCCCGCCAGCGCGGCCTGCGCGCGGGCGGCGCGGACCAGTTGCAGGGTCGACCTCGGCGAGGCGCCCAGCCGCAGTTCCGGCAGCTGGCGCGTCGCGGTCACCAGGTCGATCACGTAGCGCCGGATCTCGGTGGACAGGTGCACCCGCCGCACGGCGCGCAGCATCGCCTGCACCTCGCTGCTGTCGGCGACCGGGCGCAGGTCGCGCAGCGGATCGTGTCCGGCGTGCTCGTCGACCATCGCCAACTCGGCCTTCGCGTCCGGGTAGCCGATCGACACGCGGGTGGTGAAGCGGTCGCGCTGCGCCTCCGGCAGCGCGTAGGTGCCTTCCATCTCGATCGGGTTCTGGGTGGCGATCACCATGAACGGCGCGTTCAGCGGGTAGGTCTCCCCGTCGACGGTGACCTGGTTCTCCTCCATGCACTCCAGCAGCGCCGACTGGGTTTTCGGCGAGGCCCGGTTGATCTCGTCGCCGACCACGATGTTGGCGAACACCGGGCCGGGCCGGAACTCGAAGTTCTCGGTCTGCCGGTTGTAGATGGACACCCCGGTGATGTCGCTGGGCAGCAGGTCGGGGGTGAACTGGATGCGGCTGACCGTGCAGTCGATGGACCGGGCCAGCGCCTTGGCGAGCGAGGTCTTGCCGACCCCCGGCACGTCTTCGACCAGCAGGTGGCCCTCGGCCAGCATGGTGACCAACGCGACCCGCACCACCTCGGGCTTGCCGACCAGGACCTGTTCGACGTTGGCGGCGATGCGTTGGATCGTGCCGTGCAACCGGTCGATGCCGGGTGCCTCCAGGGCATCCGCAGCGTCGTCGGTCGCCGGGCCGGACAGCTGAACCTTGGGCGTCACGCCACCTCCTGCACGTTTCGGCACACGAGCGCTCGGCTCGGGGAAGTCGGCTCGCTGGAGCGATCGCGCATGCAAGCCTCCAAAGTCTGCGGCCGGTGAGCGGCTGCGGCGGTCCGCGCCAGCGTCCTCCGGACCCGCCGAAGATCATCCGAATCAGCTCCAGCGTGCACGTGCAGTGTGCCAAACCGGTGGTGCTCGGCGGGACACCCTCACCAACCTCAAGTGGATCGGCCGCCCCACTCCGCCCCACCGCGAACGCCGTCGGCGGCCGGATCGAGCGGGCCACGAGCATAACGGCGCCCACCGGTGGGTTGATCAAGGTCGGGGCGCGGAATCCCCCCACTTCGCCCCCACGTCTTGCCACCTGCGCAAACGGCGTCACTACTGCCGGGGGAACCGGGGCAACTCGTGTTGACGGTGGAGCGAAGTGGGGTACTGTGGGGGAAGGTGGGGCAAACGGGGGTCCTGCCGCTTCCGGTGGCCACCGATCATCGAGACCACCAGAAGTATCGGCTCGGTGGTTGGTCGGCCGGATCGCGGTCCGGCAGTCGATCGGGACCGGGACGTGGTCCGGGGTCGTCATGCGGGCGGCCTGGGCCGGGGGAGGTGGACCGGGATGTTTCTCGGCACCCACCACCCGAAGCTCGACGACAAGGGGCGCTTGACGCTGCCGGCGAAGTTCCGGGAAGCACTGGCGGAGGGTCTGATGGTCACCAAAGGCCAGGACCACTGCCTCTACGTGTTCCCGCGCGACGAGTTCGAGCAGATGGCGCGCAAGGTCGCCGAGGCACCGTTCACCAACGAGGCGGTCCGCGCCTACCAGCGGTACCTGTTCGCCGGAACCGACGAGCAGCAACCCGATGGCCAAGGGCGGATCTCGATCGCGGCGGAGCTGCGGCGCTATGCCGGGCTGACCAAGGAGTGCGTGGTCATCGGCGCGATCAACCGCCTGGAGATCTGGCACGCGGAGAGGTGGCAGAGCTACCTCGACGAACACGAGGAGGGTTATGCGCAGGCACGTGAGGAGGTGTTGCCGGGCGTGTTCTGAGTCTCCCGCCGACCGACGAGACGGTTGTTGACGGCGGGTATCCGGGTTTCGTGAGGCCTCGGTCCGCTCGGCTATCGCATGCCTGGTGCATCTTCCCCGGCACCAGGACGCGACGGGCGGGCGGGGACCTGACGGGATCCGGGAATCCAGGGGGACCACCGAACAGCCGCCGCGCGCGGACCCCACGGGTCCGCGCGCGCGGCTGGCGGGTTTTGACGAAACGGCACGCGGGAGGGAGGCGCCGCCGTGGCCGGACAACGGCATGATCAGGGCGGATCCGCCCGCGATCGACATGTGCCGGTGTTGCTCGACCGCACGCTGGAACTGCTCGCGCCGGTGCTGTCCCGCGACGGTGCGGTGGTCGTCGACGCCACACTCGGCATGGGCGGGCACTCCGAGGCGATGCTCGCCGCCCACCCAGGTCTGACGCTAGTCGGGTTGGACCGCGATCCGGAAGCCCTGCGGCTGGCCGGTGCCCGGCTGGCGCCCTATGCCTCGCGGATCCACCTGGTGCACGCGGTGTACGACGAGTGGACCGAGGTGCTCGCCCAGCTCGGACTGTCCGAAGTGGATGGTGTGCTGTTCGACCTCGGGGTGTCCTCGTTGCAGCTGGACGAGGTCGGCCGCGGTTTCGCCTACGCGCACGATGCGCCGCTGGACATGCGGATGGATCCCGGTGCGTCGCGCACCGCCGCCGATGTGCTCAACACCTACCCCGCGGACGAGCTGACCCGGGTGCTGCGGACCTACGGCGAGGAGAAGTTCGCGGCCAAGATCGCGGCCGCGATCGTCCGGGCGCGGCACAAGGAACCGTTCACCAACAGCGCGCGGCTGGTGCAGCTGCTCTACGACACGGTTCCGGCGGCCAGTCGGCGCACCGGCGGGCATCCGGCCAAGCGCACCTTCCAGGCGCTGCGCATCGAGGTCAACGCTGAGCTCGACGTGCTGGAGCAGGCGCTACCGGCGGCGCTGGACTCGTTGGCCACCGGGGGCCGGATCGTGGTGCTGTCATACCACTCGCTGGAGGACCGGATGGTCAAGCGCGCTTTCGCCGACCGCTCGAAATCGCGCACCCCGGTCGACCTGCCGGTGGAACTGCCCGGCCACGGGCCGGAATTCCGATTGCTCACCAGGGGCGCCGAGCTCGCCGGTGAGCAGGAGATCGAAGTGAACCCGCGGGCGGCGTCCGTGCGGCTGCGCGCTGCGCAGCGGATCAGCCGGGGGGACGCATGAGCGGCAAGGCGAGGGAGGCGACATGACGGCACCTGCACGCGCCAAGAACGCTGCGTCGCGCACGGGTTCCACCGAGCGGACGCAGCAGGCCGCCCAGAAGACGGCGCAGAAGACGGCCCAGAAGACGGCGCAGAAGAGCGCGCAGAAGTCCGGGCCGGAGAAGCCGCGGGCGCGTTCCGCCGCGGCCGAACGCGCGTATGCGCGCCGCGAGGAGCGGCGGGAGCGGTCGGTGCGGGAGCCCGCCGATCGGCGGCCGCGCCAGCTGCGGCAGGGCGTCGAGGAACGGCGGCCGGCGACGGCGAAGCCGCGGCCGAAGGCGAAGCAGCTGCAGGAGCGGGTCTCGCTCTCGCGGTTGCCGCTGGTGGTCGTCGTGATGTCGGTGCTGGCCACCGGACTGGCTGCGACGCTGTGGCTGTCCATCGCGGCGGTCAGCGGCAGCTACCGGTTGCAGGACGGCGAGAACCGGATCAACGAGTTGAACGAGCGCAAGGAGAAGCTGCTCAGCGACGTCAGCACGATGAGCTCGACGCCGGAGATACAGCGTCGCGCGGAGGAATTGGGCATGCGGCCCGCACCCGCCCCAGCGCACCTCGTCCCGCAGCCGGACGGGTCGGTGCTCGTCGTCGGTGAACCGAAGAAGGCCACCGCCCCGCCGCCCCCGGCTGCGCCGCCGGTCCAGCCGCCGCCGGGCGCCCTCGCAGCGCCGCCGGTGGCCGAGCAGAACCAGGTCCAGCCGCCGCCTGACGCGCCCGCGGGCCATTGATGGCTCGCGGGGCGCGCCGGACCATCCAGGGACGCACCGCGCGGACCAACGTGGCCGGGAGCAACCGGCGGCTGCGAGTCGGCAGGTTGCTGCTGGTGATCGCGTTGCTGCTGACCTGCGGCAAGCTGATCCAGGTGCAGGGCTTCGAGGCCAGCGCGCTGTCCGAGAAGGCGCAGCAGCAGCGGCTGACCAGGCAGCCCATTCGCGCCGAGCGGGGGTCCGTCCTGGACCGCAACCAAAACGTGCTGGCGTTCAGCAACGAAGCGCGGCAGCTGTACGCCAACCCCCGGATGCTGACCGAGACGTTCGACGAGGAGCACGCCAAGGACCCCTCGAAACCCACCGCGGTGCAGTACAAGCAGGAGATCGCCCGGTTCATCCCGCAGGTGGTGCAGGGGAAGATCACCGAGCAGGAAGTGCTCGACGCGCTGTTCGAGGACGTCCAGTTCACCTATTTCGGCGCGGAGATCGATCCGAGCCAGGCACAGGTGATCCACGAGAAGTACCCGCAGATCGGCGCCGAGTACCGGGCGACCCGCGAGTACCCGGCCGGGGACCTGGGGGCGAACATCATCGGCGCGGCCAACTGGCGGATGGACGAGAAGCGGGTGCGAGGCCAGATCGGGCTGGAGTATTCGCTGGACCCGGTGCTGGCCGGGACCGACGGCGTGAAGGTCTCGGACACCGCGATGGGGTCGAGTCTGGTCATCCCCGGCACCGAGCGGGAGTTGGAACCCGCCGTCGCGGGCTCGGACGTGCAGCTGACCATCGACTCGGACCTGCAGTTCACGGTGCAGCGCGAGCTCGCCGACTACGCCCGGAAGGCCGGGGCGTCCAGCGCCAGCGCGGTCGTGCTGGACGCGAAGACCGGCGAGGTCTACGCGCTGGCCAACGACAAGACCTTCGACCCGCGCGGCTCCTGGGCGGAGAACTCCGGCAACCCGGCGGTGACCACGCCGTACGAGCCTGGTTCGGTGAACAAGGTGATCACCGCGGCTGGCGCGATCGAGAACGGCATCGTCAAGCCGGACACCGTGTTGCAGGTGCCGGGGTCGATCTCGGTCGCCGACCGGACCGTCGAGGATGCCTGGCCGCACGGCACGATGCCGCTGACGTTCACCGGGGTGCTGGGCAAGTCGTCCAACGTCGGAACCCTGATGGTCGCGCAGCAGCTCGGCGAGCAGCGGTTCTACGATCTGGCCCGCGGCTTCGGGCTCGGCCAGCGGACCGGGGTGGGGCTGGCCGGTGAGAGCGCGGGCAGCCTGCCGCCGCGCGAGTCGTGGTCCGGGTCGACCTTCGCGAACCTGCCGATCGGCCAGGGCCTTTCGATGACGGTGCTGCAGATGGCCGGGATGTACCAGGCGATCGCCAACGACGGGGTGCGGGTGCCGCCGCGCGTCATCGCCGCGGAGATCCGGCCGGACGGCACGCGGGTGGAGCGGCCCCGACCGGAGGGCGTGCGGGTGGTCAGCCCGCAGACGGCCCACACCGTGAAGGACATGCTGCGTTCGGTGGTGCAGAAGGACAAGGACACCCGCCAGAACGGCACCGGCCCGGACGCGGCGCTGACCGGCTTCCAGATCTCCGGCAAGACCGGAACGGCGCAGCAGATCAACCCGGCGTGCCGCTGCTACAGCAATTCGAAGTACTGGATCACCTTCGCCGGGATCCTGCCCGCGGACAACCCGCGCTTCGTGGTGGGCCTGATGCTCGACGGCCCAAGCTCCGGCACCCGCGAGGCCGCTTCAGCAGCGCCACTGTTCCACAACATCGCGGCCTTCATAACCCAGCGCTACCAAATCCCGCTGTCCAAAGAACAAGCCCCAATCCAAATCCTCCAACCGAACTGACCCGCTCGGCGCGGAGACCTATCGGGGTGAAGGGCACCTTTGACCGGCTTACTCGGTCCAAGGTGCCCTTCACCCAGTCCTGATCGTGTGAACGACGCGGTGTTGGGTCAGGCTGCGGTTTCGGTTGCTCGGGTGGGGATTTCCTCTGCTGGGGCGCGGAACTTGGACAGCAGCAGGAAGAGCGCCGCTGCCGCGAGGCCGCACAGGGCCAGCAGGTACAGGCCTGCGGTGTTGGAGTCGAGGGTCTCCTCGATCCAGGTCTTCGCGACCGGGGCCACGAAACCGCCCAGGTTGCCCAGCGAGTTGATCAGGCCGATGCCCGCTGCCGCGGCCGTGCCGGTCAGGTAGGCCGCCGGGAACGTCCAGAACACCGGCTGCACCGCGATGTACCCGGCCGCCGCCACCGCCAGGCCCGCGATCGCCATCACCGGGCTGCTGAAGTACGCCGATGCCGCGATGCCGATCGAACCGCCCGCGACGCAGGCCGCGGCCACGAAGCGCTTCTTGGCCTGCGCCAGTCGGTCGGCGCCGCTGGACACCGCGAAGTTCACCAGCAGGGCCACCGTCCACGGAATCGCCGTCACCAGCCCGACCAGCAGCCCGGCCTTGCTGCCCACGGCCTCGGACACCTGCGTCGGCAGGTAGAAGGTCATGCCGTAGACGCTGCACTGGATCAGGAAGTAGATCAGGCAGAAGAACAGCACCCGCCGGTCCAGCATGGCCGACCAAAGCCGGTGCGGGCCGTGCGCCTGCTTGGCCTCGGCTTCCCGGTCGAGCGCGGTCTGCAGCGCGGCGCGCTGCTGCGTCGACAACCACTTGGCGTCGGCGGGCTTGTTGTCCAGGTAGAAGAACGCCCACACGCCGACCACGCAGGCGAACAGGCCCTCCACCGCGAACATCCACTGCCAGCCGAGGATTCCGCCCGCGCCATCGAGTTCCAGCAGCAGTCCGGAAAGCGGCCCGCCGAGCACCGAGGCGAGCGGGATGCCGAAGTAGAACAGCGCGTTGCACCGCGCCCGGTACGCGTGCGGCACCCAGTAGGTGATGAACAGGATGATGCCGGGGAAGAAGCCCGCTTCGGCCACCCCGAGCAGGAAGCGCAGCAGGTAGAACCAGAACTCGTTGCTCACCAGCGCCATCGCGGCCGAGATGATGCCCCAGGTCACCATGATCCGGCACATCCACCAGCGGGCGCCGACCCGCGTCATGATCAGGTTGCTCGGCACCTCGAACAGCGCGTAGCCGATGAAGAACAGCCCGGCCCCGAGGGCGTAGGCGGCCTCCGAGATCCCGGCGTGCGCCTGGAATTCCTCCTTGGCGAACCCGATGTTGACGCGGTCCAGGAAGGCGACCACGTACATGAACAACAGGAACGGCATCAGCCGCACCATTACCCGCCGGATCGCGGTCGTGAGCGCCTCGTCGGGCGCCCGCTCGCCGGTTTGCAACCTGCCTCCTCGCTGAGGTGGTGTTGTTCGAAATATCGAACCTAGTTCGTGATATGGGTCACGAGCCTAAAGCCGGTGCTCGCGCGCGTCAATGGCCTGGAGCTGGCGCGTTCGGTATCACAACCAGCGTTCGAGATAGCGGATCGCCTGGCTGGGCCTATTGCGCACCGGCCGTCGAGCTGGTTACGTCGCATGCGTCCGACCAGGGACTCAGCGAGGAGGACGAATGAGCGCGCCGCGGCGCAGTGCGAGTTGGTTCGGTGCACACGGCCGGGCCGGGATGACCGCCCGGTCCTGGGTCAAGAACCAGGGCTACAGCGACGAGGTGTTCGACGGGCGGCCGGTGATCGGCATCGGCACCACCTGGTCCGAGCTGGCTCCCTGCAACGCCCACCAGCAGCGGATCGCCGAGGCGGTCAAGCGCGGGGTGTGGCAGGCGGGCGGCTTTCCGCTGGAATTCCCGAACATGGCGCTGGGCGAGACGCTCATGCGGCCGACCACGATGCTCTACCGCAACCTGCTGGCGATGCAGGCCGAGGAGACCATCCGCGCCAACCCGCTCGACGGCGTCGTGCTGCTCTCCGGCTGCGACAAGACGACGCCCGGCCTGCTGATGGCGGCGGCCAGCGTCGACCTGCCCGCGGTGATGCTCACCGGCGGGCCGATGCTCAACGGCAAGTACAAGGGCACCGACATCGGCTCCGGCACCGCCGTGTGGCAGGCCGAGGCCGACCTCGTCGCGGGCAAGATCACGCAGGAGGAGTGCTTCTTCATCGAGGGCTGCATGTCCCGCTCCAACGGGCACTGCATGACGATGGGCACCGCCTCCACCATGGCCTGCATCGTCGAGGCGCTGGGCATGCAGCTGCCGTACGCGGCGTCCTGGCCCGCCGTCGACGCCCGCCGCTACGCCACGGCGCAGCAGACGGGGCGGCGCATCGTCGAGATGGTGCAGGAGGACCTGAAGCCCTCCGATGTGCTCACCCGCGACGCGTTCCGCAACGCGATCCGGGCCAACGCGGCGATCGGCGGATCCACGAACGCGGTCGTGCACCTGATCGCCATCGCCAAGCGCGTCGGCGTGGAGCTGACGGTCGACGACTTCGACCACGACACCCGCGACGTGCCGACGCTGGTCAACCTGCAGCCCAGCGGCAAGTTCCTGATGGAGGACTTCTGCTACGCGGGTGGCCTGCCCGCCGTGCTCAAGGAGCTCGGCGACCTCGTCGAACGCTCCGCGGTCACCGTCAACGGCCGTTCGATGGGCGAGAACATCGCCGACGCGGAGGTGCACAACCGCGAGGTGATCACCACCTTCGACGAGCCCTTCCAGGCCGTCGGCACCGGTACCGCCGTGCTGCGCGGCTCGCTGGCGCCGGGCGGCGCGGTGGTCAAGCAGTCCGCGGCCTCGCCCCGGCTGTTGCAGCACCGCGGCCCGGCGATGGTCTTCGAAGACGTCGACGACTACTACGCGGTCTGCAAGGACGACGACCTGGACGTCGACGAGAACACGGTGCTGATCATCCGCAACGCCGGGCCGAAGGGCTATCCGGGCATGCCGGAGGTGGCCAACGTGCCGGTGCCGAAGAAGGTGCAGGACAGCGGATTCGACGACATCGTGCGGATCTCCGACGGCCGGATGAGCGGCACCGCCTACGGCACGGTGATCCTGCACGTCACGCCCGAGGCCGCTGCGGGCGGTCCGCTGGCATTCGTGCGCACCGGCGACATCGTCAGCATCGACGTGCCCGGCCGCCGCCTCGACCTGGAGGTGCCGGAGGAGGAGATGAACCGGCGCCGCGCGGAGTGGAAGGACCCCGACAACCCGTACCCGCGCGGCTACCAGCGGTTGTACTACGACCACGTGCTGCAGGCCTCGGACGGTGCGGACCTGGACTTCCTGGTCGGCAAGTCCGGCAGCTACGTCCCCCGCGACGGGCACTGACGCCGCTGCCTTGGGTGGCTGTGGTCAGCGACCGGCGGGGACCTGCGGGTCGCTCCAGCCGAGGTAGTTGTTGAAGTACGAGAGGTCGTCGGCGTGCCCGATCGCACCGGCGACGCTGCTGGCGTAGAAGCCGCCTTCGCCATCGGCGATCCCGACGTGCCCGTACTGGCTGATGTTCCAGTACACGAACGCGCCAACCGGTGGGGTGGAGCCGTCGGTGTGCGCCTTGCCCGCCCGCACCGCGCCTTCCCAGTGCGCGATCGCTGACGGCCACACTCCCGTTGTGCCCCAGGCGTTTTCCACGGCCTTCTCGCAGAGGCCCTGGTAGGAGGTGTCGCCGATGTGCTGTTGGAACCACTCGACGGCGCCCTGCGCGGTGCCGTCGGCGGGGTCGAGTTGGGCCGCCTGCGGGGCGGGCTGGGCGATCGCGCTCGGCGCGGCGAGCGGGGTGAGCACCAAGGCCGCGGCAACACCGCAGGCACCGGCTAATCGAGCGAGATGATGCTTGTTCACGAAGTCCTCCCGGAACGCAAAAATCTCCAACGATCGGGAGAACGCTATCGACCACCAACGCCGAACACCATCAAGATGACCTGAACAGCCGATGGCCGGGCGATTTCTCGCCAAGGCCGTCAAACGAGGCAGGAGCGCAGTCTGCGCAGCCCCTCGGCGATGTCCGGCACCGCGATTGCGCCGTAGCCGAGCACGAGCCCCGGACGACCGGTCTTCGACTTCCGGAACGGGCTCAGCGGCAGGACCGCCACACCCTCGGCAGCGGCTCGTTCGCAGATCGACTCGTCGTCGGCGCCCGGGTGCAGCACCGCCGCCAGGTGCAAGCCCGCCGTGACCGCCACCGGTTCCAGCAGGTCGGCGAAATCCCGGTGCAGCGTCGCGGAGAGCTGCGCGTACCGCGCGGCGTATTCGGTGCGGGCCCGGCGAATGTGCCTGGCCAGCAACCCTTCTTCGATGAACGCCGCGAGAGCGGCTTGCAGCGGCAGGGAAGTGTGCAGGTCCACGACGTACTTGGCGGCCCGCAGCGCGGTGCGCAGACTGCGCGGTGCGATCAGGAAACCGACCCGCAGCGTGGGCAGCAGCACCTTGGACATCGAGCCCACGTAGATCACCCGGCCAGCGCGATCGAGGTTCTGCAACGGCTCGATCGGTCTGCCGGAGAACCGGAATTCGCTGTCGTAGTCGTCCTCCACCACAACGGCACCGGCGCGTTCGGCCCATTCGAGCAGCGCTGTGCGGCGCGGCAGCGACATCGGCATGCCCAGCGGGAACTGGTGCGACGGCGTCACGTAAACGATTCGGGCAGTGTCGGGTATCCGGTCCACCAGGATGCCTTCGGCGTCCACCGGCACTCCGACGACCTTCGCGCCCAACGCGCGGAACAGCTGGCGTGGTGGCGGGTAACCGGGATCCTCCACCGCGACGCAGGTTCCCGGCTCGATGAGCACTCGGCCGATCAGGTCGAAGGCCTGTTGCGCGCCGCTGGTGACCAGCACATCGTCGGCGTTCGCCCGAACGGCCCGGGAAACCCCGACGTGCCGGGCCAGCGCCGCGCGGAGGTCCGGGTGCCCGGCCGGGTCGCCGTACATCGGTGACCCGACGCTCGACGTGCGGAACCAGCTGGCTAGCAGGCGGCGCCAAGCCGCGTACGGGAACAGTCGGACGTCGGGAATTCCGGGCCGGAAGTCGAAATCCGGGACGGCCGGATCCAGCCGGGGCACCCGAATCCCCTCCCAGGTCCCGGTGGACCGGATCTGCTGGGCGTCCGCCACGTCCGGTGGTCGGTCGAAACCGCCCGGCCGCACATAGGTGCCCGAACCGGTGCGACCGCCGACGAAGCCCTCGGCGGCCAGCCGGTCGTAGGCGGCGCTGACGGTGTTCCGGGACACCGACAGGCGCCGGGCGAGTTCGCGGGTGGGCGGTAGCGCCTCGCCGGTGCGGAGCCTGCCGTCCAACACGGCGGCCTTGATCTGCCGGTAGATCTGCCCGGTCAGATCGGTCCTACCGACCAGGCTCACGTGGAACTCCACGAACACCGAGTTTAAGAGAGTGTGCGGGTTGGTTCGCGTGGCGGTGCGGGCTGCGAGGGTGGTGGGAAGCGGCTGACGCCGCTTGCCTGACGGCCACCGCTGCTACGTCCAATCCGCGCGAGCTCTTAATGCCGAATCGGCCCAGTGGACTTCGCCGTTTTTGGCTCTGCCGTTGGGCCGGTTCGGGTCCATACCCTCGGTACGTGGATATCGAGAACTTGCACCGACGGGCCATGCAGGGCACTGGCCAGGTCATCGCCGAGGTCGGACCAGAGCAGTTGCGCCTGCCGACACCGTGCGCGGACTGGACGCTGCACGGGCTGCTGCGGCACATGGTGAGCGAGAACCTGGCCTTCGCCCGCGCCACCACGGCCGATCCGGAAGGGTCCGATGTGGACTGGGATGCCGGGCGGTTGGGTGCCGCACCAGCCGAGGACTACCGGCGTTCGGCTGCCGAGTTCAGCACCGCGTTCGCTGCCGAAGGCGTGCTGGACCGGCAAGTCCGGGTTCGGGAGTTCGGCGTGTTCCCCGGCCGGGTGGCGCTGGTCTTCCACTTCGTCGACATGGTGGTGCACGGCTGGGACGTGGCCAGGACCATCGGATCCCGCTACGAACCGGACGAAGAACTACCGGCCACCGCGTTGGAGATCATGCGCGCGAACCCACCGGCCCAAGACGGCACCGGGGTGTTCGCCCCGATGGTGGAGGTCCCGGAATCGGCGTCCGCGCTGGACAAACTCGTCGCCTACCTCGGCCGCAACCCCACCTGGCCAGCCGAGGCGCCCGGCCCGGCCCGGGCCGCTTCCTACGGCATGGCGGGGTAGTCGAAGACGGTGATCGGCTCTTCGACGCCCGCTGCCGGTGCGTTGCGCGGCTCGGCGACGATCGAATCGGCTTTGTCGGTGGAGACATCGATCAATCCGATGTGCAGCGGGGCGTTGTTGGCCTGCCGGGTGGCAGCCCGTCAGAGTGGCATTGCCGAAGTCTGCTTCAGCGAGCAGAGAAGCTGTGAGACTTGCTCCAGTCAGGTTTGCGCCGTGGAATTTTGCCCCGGCCGCTGAGACCATTGTCAGATTCGTTCCGGAGAGCGATGACATGGCGAAGTTCGCACGGTCGAAACTTGATTCCGCTAGATTTGCCACGGTCAAATCTGCTCTGGTGAAGCGAGCTTCAGTGCACTCCGCATCGATTAGGATGGTGTCGCGCAACACGGTGTCCGCGAGATCGCTTCCCATGAGCCATGCACCGGTGAGGTCTCCGCCGGTAGAATCCGCGTCGCGCAAATCTGCGTTGATCGCGCAAAAGCGGTCCTGCGCCTCGCTTGCGAGTTATTTGCGGAGGTCTTCGGCGACTGAGGGATTATGTGGCCACTGACGTGGTTGCCGATCATGGGTACCCGAGGAAACGAACTTCTGACCCGTTATGTCGAACCATCTCAGTCATGAATTTAAGGCATCCGCATCGACGTTGCTCGTAACGACGATAACGTTGTTTCCGGAGTTGAACTCCTTGGTCAAGGAATCGCGGAATTTCTCCGGGGTGCCCGCCGTTTCCGTTGCCGAACTGAGACCGCTGGCGGCTTCGGATTGAGCGCGGATGAGTTGGGCGGCGGCGGGACCGGTAGGCGTCTGCTGCGGCGAATCCGCTACGTTGCGCCAGGTTTGCGCGTGCGCCAGCACCGCGTCGGCATCACCTGCCAGCCAGTTCAGCGCGCCGGTGAGCGGCTGGAAGTGTTCGATCAGCGACGACGGCGCCGCGGAGAACACGCTGCCCAGTGGGTCGGTGACGACCGACAGGGCTTCCAGACCGCCGCCCACCACGGCGAAGCCGAGGTCCGTCCAGTCACCGGTTTCGATCGCCGCCGGTCGAGGGCTGCTCGCCGACGGTGCCACGGGTGGCCTCGGCCACCCGGTCGCCGATCTTCGACTGCGCGCGGTGCAGCACGGCCATGAACTCGCGGCTGAGCTCGGCACCGGTCATCGCCCGCGACGACTCGTCGAACCGGACGTCGACCGGTACGCCCTCGGAGTTCACCGTCACCGCGACCGACTGACCGCGCTCGGTGATGCGGATGGCGTCGATGTGCTGCCGCATCGCGGTCAACTGGGCCACCTTCTGCCGCAGGCCCTCGGGCCGCTGCTGGACCGCGCGCTCGGCCTGCTCGGGATCTCCGTCGAAATCCGGCGCCATACGTCCTCCCCCTCCGCGAAAGATCGAGACAGGGGAGTTCTACTGCACCGGCGAGCCGCGATCGAGCGGCTGAACAGCAGTTGCGCCGAACGATCCAGGCGGCACTGAGCCGAATGGGTGACCGACCATGAGGATGCTTATCCGAGTGCTACCGGTAGCCTGTCGCGACGTGCCTTCCGCGGTCGCGACAGCTCCGCCTCGCCCGTCTCACGTCGAGCCGGTGGACATCGATCAGCTCGCCGATGAAATCGGCGCGCGCGTGCTTCGCGCCCCTGGTCCAAGCGCTGCAGCAGCGCCGGTGACCGGGGCGACCCTGCGCGCTCAACACGTGCGCCCCGGCGATCTCTTCGCCGCCCTGCCGGGCACCCGCGTGCACGGCGCCGACTTCGCCCAGCACGCGCTGGAGTCCGGTGCCGTCGCGGTGCTCACCGACCGGGCTGGGATCGAACGGGCCGCACTCGTCGAACACCCCGCGGTGCGCGACGGCAACGTGTCGCTGCTGGTGCACGACGATCCGCGCGGCGTGCTGGGGGCGGCGTCGGCGTTGATCTACGGAGATCCGTCGCGCCGGTTGAAGGTTCTCGGGGTGACCGGCACCTCCGGCAAGACCACCACCACCTACCTGCTGGAATCCGCGCTGCAGGCCGCTGGATTCGGCACCGGGCTGGTCGGCACCGTGGAGACCCGCATCGCCGGTGACCGGCTGGACAGCGCGTTCACCACACCCGAAGCCCCGGACCTGCAGGCGCTGCTGGCCGTGATGGTCGAGCACCGGGTGACCTACGTGCCGATGGAGGTCTCCAGCCACGCGCTGGCCATGGGACGGGTGTCGGGCACCCGGTTCGCCGTCGGCGCGTTCACCAACCTGTCCCAGGACCACCTGGACTTCCACCGCGATCTTGAGGATTACTTCCAGGCCAAGGCGCTGCTGTTCGACGGCCGGGCCGAGCACGAGGTCGTCTGCGTGGACACCGACTGGGGTCGGCGGCTGGTCGGATCGGACACCATCACGGTGTCCACCGAGGGCGACGCGACCTGGTCGGCCACCGATGTGCAGGCGTTCCCAACCGGCGAGCAGACCTTCACCGCGCATGGCCCCGACGACCTCAAGCTGCACATCCGGCTGCGGTTGCCCGGCCCCTTCAACGTCGCCAACGCCCTGCTCGCGATCGGTGTCCTGCACGCGGCGGACGTGCCCACCTGGGCGATCGAGCGCGGCCTGGCGGAAGTCGACGTGCCGGGCCGCATGGAGCGTGTCGCACTCGGGCAGGACTTCACCGCTGTGGTGGACTACTCGCACAAGCCCGGTGCGGTGGCCGCAGTGCTCGACGCGGCTCGCGCGCAGGTCGACGGCAACGTGATCGTCGTGCTCGGTTGCGGAGGCGACCGGGACGTGGCGAAACGGCCGTTGATGGGCGAGGCGGCCACCCGCCGCGCCGAACTGCTGATCGTCACCGACGACAATCCGCGCCGCGAAGACCCGGCCGACATCCGGGCGGCCATGCTGGCCGGTGCGCGGGAGGTGCCCGCCGACCAGCGCGGCGAAGTGATCGAGATCGGCGACCGGCGCGCGGCCATCGCCGCGGCCGTGGAGCGTGCCGAGCCCGGCGACATCGTCGTCGTCGCGGGTAAGGGTCACGAGACGGGACAGGAGGTGGCGGGCGTGGTGCACCCCTTCTCCGACCGGGAAGAACTCGCCGCCGCGCTGCGCCTGGTTCTGGGCCAGCGGCCCGGGGATCCACAGAAAACCGATGTTCGTCGGGGGCAGGGCGACGAGGAGGCAAGTTGATCCGGCTCAGCCTCGCCGACATCGCGGATGCGGTGGACGGCAGGCTCAATCGTGCGGAAGGCTCGGAGATCGTCAGCGCGGGTGTCGAGTTCGACTCCCGCAAGATCGAACCCGGTGGGCTGTTCGTGGCCGTACCGGGCGAACGAGTCGACGGGCACGACTTCGCCGCGCAAGCCGTGGCGGATGGTGCGGTGGGCGTGCTCGCCGCGCGGGAGGTGGAAGTCCCGGCGGTGGTCGTGCCGCCGGTGCCGGTCGCGGACCGGTCCGGGGTGATGGCGTTGGCCGGTGACATCGACGGTTCTGGTGCCGCCGTGCTGGCCGGGCTGGCGAAGCTGGCCCGCCACGTGGTCGACCGGCTGCCGCGACTCACCGTGGTCGGCGTCACCGGCTCGTCCGGCAAGACGTCCACGAAGGATCTGATCGCGCAACTGCTGGAGCCGATGGGCCCGACGGTCGCACCGCCCGGCTCGTTCAACAACGAGCTCGGCCACCCGTGGACCGTGCTGCGCGCCGACGAGGACACCCGGCACCTGGTGCTGGAGCTGTCCGCGCGCGGCGTCGGGCACATCGCGAACCTCTGCGAGGTGGCGCCGCCGCGCATCGGCGCGGTGCTCAACGTCGGCCACGCGCACGTCGGCGAGTTCGGCTCGCAGGAGGCGGTGGCGCAGGCCAAGGGCGAACTGGTCGAGGCGTTGCCCGCGGATGGTGTGGCGGTGCTCAACGCCGATGATCCGCTGGTCGCGGCGATGGCGGACCGCACCCGGGCCCGCGTGGTGCTGGTCGGGGAACACCCGGACGCGCAGGTGCGCGCCGAGGACATCGAGGTCGACGACCAGGCGCGGCCGACCTTCACGCTGGTCACCGAGCTGGGCAAGGCGCAGGTGACGTTGCCGCTGTTCGGCGAGCACCACGTGGGCAACGCGCTGACCGCGGCCGCGGTGGCGATGGAGCTCGGTGCGACCGTCGAGCAGGTGGCCGAACGGCTCGGCGCGGTGCGCCGGGTGTCGGCGCGGCGCATGGAGGTCACCGAGACCCCGGCTGGCGTCACGGTCGTCAACGACGCCTACAACGCCAACCCGGAGTCGGTGCGCGCCGCGTTGAAGACGCTGGCGGCGATGACGCGCGGACGACCGGGTCGGGCGTGGGCGGTGCTCGGGCCGATGGGTGAGCTCGGCGACGCGGACACCGAAGCGCACGACGAGATCGGGCGGCTGGCCGTCCGGCTGAACATCGACCGACTGGTGGTGGTCGGCGAGCAGGCCCGGGTGATGCACCAGGCTGCATCGCTGGAAGGGTCGTGGGGAGAGGAGTCGGTTCTGGTGCCGGACGTCGATGCGGCCGTCGCGCTGCTGCGCGCCGAGCTGCGTTCCGGTGATGTGGTGCTGACCAAGGCGTCGAACTTCGCCGGTTTGTGGCGAGTCGCCGATGCTCTGCTCGAAGGAGATGCGGGGTGGCGGAGGACGTGAAACCCATTCTGGTGGCCGCCGCGGTGGCCTTGGTGGTCTCGATCCTGTTCACGCCATACCTGATCAGGGTGTTCTCCAGGCAGGGCTTCGGCCAGGAGATTCGCGAGGAGGTGCAGAGCCAGCACGCCGCCAAGCGCGGCACCCCGACCATGGGCGGCGTGGCGATCCTGGTGGCCATGTGGGTCGGCTACCTGGTCGCCCACTTCACGGTCGGCGATCAGATGACCGCGTCCGGGCTGCTGGTGCTGGGCCTCACGACGGCGCTGGGGATCGTCGGGTTCCTGGACGACTTCATCAAGATCCGCAAGCAGCGCAACCTCGGGTTGAACAAGACCGCGAAGCTGGTCGGCCAGCTGGTCGCCTCGGTGCTGTTCGCGATCTTGGCGATCCAGTTCCCCAACGCCAACAACGTCACCCCGGCGTCGGTGGAGCTGTCGTTCCTGCGGGACATCGCGGTGATCTCCTTCGGGACGATCGGATTCGTGATCTTCGCCTACGTGGCGATCAGCGGCTGGTCCAACGCGGTCAACTTCACCGACGGCATGGACGGCTTGGCCGGAGGCACCGCGGCGATGGTGCTGGCGACCTACGTGCTGATCTCGTTCTGGCAGCTGCGCAACGACTGCTTCGCATCGAGCGGCCCGACGGCGGGCTGCTACACGGTGCGCGACCCGCTGGACATCGCGGTGGTCGCGGCGGCGGCGATGGCGGCCTGCGTCGGGTTCCTGTGGTGGAACGCCGCACCCGCGAAGATCTTCATGGGCGACACCGGCTCGCTGGCGCTGGGCGGCCTGCTGGCCGGGCTCTCGATGGTCACCCGCACCGAACTGCTGATGATCATCATCGGCGGGGTGTTCGTCGTCGAGGCGCTGTCGGTGGTGTTGCAGATCGCGGTGTTCCGGACCACCCGACGACGGCTGTTCCGGATGGCGCCGTTCCACCACCACTTCGAGTTGGCCGGGTGGGCGGAAACCACGGTGATCATCCGGTTCTGGGTGCTGGCCGGGATCAGCTGCATGTTCGGCGTGGGCCTGTTCTACGCGGACTGGCTGAACCTGGCGGTAATCCTGGACTGAGCGTTGTCGAACCCGGTCTGCGCGGCGCCAGCGGCGCCGTTCGCCGTTCGGGTGAGAGGTGAAGGGCACCTTTCGCCAACTAACTTGGTGAAAGGTGCCCTTCACCCCGACCTCATCGTGGTGCGGGTTGGTGCGTCGGGATTCGTGCGAGCTGTTAGGGAGACGAGTCGGTGGCAGGGCGGTTCGAGGGGTTGAACGTGCTGGTGGCCGGGGCCGGGGTGTCCGGCCGCTCGGCCGCCGAGGCGCTGCTGGAGGTGGGCGCGGCGGTGACCGTCACGGACGCCTCCGCCGACCGGCTCGCCGCGCTGGCGTCGTTGCAGGCGCAGGGCGCGGAACTGGTCGATGGGCTGGCCGAACCGCCGACCGGTACGGATCTGGTGGTCACCAGCCCCGGCTGGCGCCCGGACGCGCCGCTGCTGGCGGCGGCGGTCGCGGCGGGTGTCGAGGTGATCGGCGAGGTCGAGCTCGCCTGGCGGCTGGACCAGGACAGCGGCACTCCGGCCACCTGGCTGGCGGTCACCGGGACCAACGGCAAGACCACGACGGTGAGCATGCTGGCGTCCGTCCTGCACGCCGCCGGGGTCGATGCGGTGGCCTGCGGCAACGTCGGACTGCCGGTGGTGGATGCGGTGCGCGCCGGACACCGGGTGCTGGCGGTGGAGCTGTCCAGCTTCCAGCTGCACTGGTCGGATTCCGTCGCGGCGTTCGCCGCCGTCGTCCTCAACCTCGCCGCCGATCACCTGGACTGGCACGGCTCACTCACCGCCTACGGCGCCGCCAAGGCGAAGGTCTACACCGGCAACTCGGTCGTCGTCGCCAACGCCGACGACGAGTGGTCGGTGCGGTTGGCCGCCGCCGCCGCCGCGGATGCCGAGCGGGTCTCGATCACGCTCGACGAGCCGCAGGACGGCCAGCTCGGTGTCGACGACGCCGCGCTGGTCGATCGCGCCTTCGGCGACCGGGTGGTGCTCGCGACGCTCGCCGACGTGCACCCGGCGGGGCCGCACAACGTGGCGAACGCGCTGGCCGCGGCGGCCCTGGCGCGCGCCATCGGCGTCCGGCCGACGGCGGTGGCCGATGGGCTGCGGGCGTTCCAGCCCGGGGCGCACCGGTCGGTGCCGGTGGCCGAGGCCGCCGGAGTGTCCTATGTGGACGATTCAAAGGCGACGAACCCGCATGCCGCGGCCGCCGCGCTGCGCGCGCATTCGCGGGTGGTGTGGATCGCGGGCGGCCTGCTCAAGGGCGCCGAGGTCGAGGAACTGGTGGCGGCCAACGCCGCTCGGCTGCAGGCCGTGGTGCTCATCGGCCGGGATCGGGACCAGTTCGCCACCGCTCTGGCCCGACACGCCCCGGATGTGCCGGTCCGCGAGGTGACCACAGGGGACGATGCGGGCATGCAGGATGCTGTTCGCATGGCCAACGAGTTCGCGCGACCGGGATCGGTGGTGCTGCTCGCCCCGGCCGCCGCCTCGATGGACATGTTCACCGACTACGCCCATCGGGGCCGGGCTTTCGCCGACGCGGTGCGAGCCGTGTTGGCCGATACTCCGGCGGCGTCGACGCACGGCGGGTGATCCGCCGTGACCACTGCGACGAAGCCCGCTGCCGCTCGTAGCGCCAAGAAGCGCGCCGGGCTGACCGTGCTTTCGCCGTTGACCGCGTGGCTGACCCGCCCGCTGGCGTCGTTCCACCTGCTGCTGGCGGTTTTCGGCCTGCTGACGGTTTTCGGCCTGGTGATGGTGCTTTCGGCCTCCAGCGTCGACTCGTTCACCAAGGACGGCTCGTCCTACAGCGTGTTCAGCAAGCAGGTGATGTACTGCCTGGCCGGGTTGGTGCTGTTCTACGTCGCGCTTCGGGTGCCGGTGCGGTTGCTGCGCCGGTACAGCCTGATCCTGCTGACGATCTGCCTGGTGCTGCTGGTGCTGGTGCTGACCCCGCTGGGCACCGAGCTCAACAACGCGCGCAGTTGGTTCGTGGTGGCCGGGGTGTCGTTCCAGCCGGTGGAGTTCGCCAAGGTCGCGTTCGCGGTGTGGGGCGCGCACGTGCTGGTCACCAAGCGCGGCCTGATGGCGCAGTACCGGCATCTGCTGGTGCCGGTGGTCCCAGCGGCGTTGCTGATGTTCACGCTGGTGATGCTGCAGCCCGACCTGGGTTCCACGATCACGCTGTTCGTGGTGCTGCTGGCGCTGCTGTGGTTCGCCGGGGCGCCGCTGCGGCTGTTCCTGACGGCGCTGCTGGGTGCGGTGACCGCGGGCGTGGCGCTGGCGATGGTCGCCGAATACCGGTTGGCGCGGTTGACCAACTTCCTGGATCCGCAGGCCGACCCGACCGGCCAGGGCTACCAGATGATGCAGGCGCAGTACGCGCTGGCCGACGGCGGGTTGTTCGGCCGCGGCCTGGGGCGGGGCTGGTCGAAGTGGCAGTACCTGCCCAACGTGCACAACGACTTCATCTTCGCGGTGATCGGCGAGGAGCTCGGTTTCGTCGGCTGCGCGATCGTGCTGGTGCTCTACGGCACCACCGCCTACGTGGGCCTGCGCATCGCGTTCCGCAACACCGACCCGTACATCCGGCTGGTGTCGGCGACGCTGACCACCTGGCTGGTGGGGCAGGCGGTCATCAACGTCGGTTACGTGGTGGGCCTGCTGCCCACCACCGGGCTGCCGTTGCCGCTGATCTCCTCCGGCGGATCGTCGGTGGTCACCAGCATGCTGGTGTTCGGGCTGCTCGCGAACTTCGCCCGGCACGAACCCGAGGCGATCGCCGCGCTACGGTCTCTGGGTCCGGGTCGGGTCGGCAAGCTGTTGCGGCTGCCCACCCCGGCGCCGTACCGGCCACCGGCCAAGCGGCGTCCGACACGACCCACGACCCCACGAAGCCGACCCGGCGCGAAGAGCTCCGGGGCGGCGGCAACTCGCCGGGGAGGCGGGGACACCCGCGCGCGCGGCGCGCGCAGCGGGCCCGGATCCCGGGCGCAGACACGAGGAGGACACCGTTGAGCGGGGAGCAAACGGTCCGCGTCGACCAGGGTGCCGTGGGCGACCCGCAGAGCGCCGCCCTGGGACGGCAGGTGCTGTCGATAGTGGTCGCCGGTGGCGGCACCGCCGGGCACATCGAGCCCGCGATGGCGCTGGCCGACGCGGTGCGTCGGCTGCGGCCCGATGCCCGGGTGACCGCGCTGGGCACCGAGCGCGGCCTGGAGAACCGGTTGGTGCCAGCCCGCGGCTATCCGCTGGAGCTCATCCCGCCGGTGCCGATGCCGCGCAAGGCCAGCCCGGAACTGCTGAAGCTGCCGTTGAAGGTCCGGGAGTCGGTGAAGCAGACCCGCGACGTGCTGGACCGCGTCGGCGCGCACGTGGTGGTCGGGTTCGGCGGCTACGTCTCGCTGCCCGCCTACCTGGCCGCGCGCGGTCGGGTGCCGATCGTGGTGCACGAGGCGAACGCGCGGGCCGGGCTGGCCAACAAGGTGGGCGCCAAGTTCGCGGAACGAGTGCTGGCGGCGACCCCGGACAGCGGGCTGCCCGGGGCGCAGACCATCGGGATCCCGCTGCGCGAGTCCATCACCAGACTGGACCGCGTGCGCCTGCGGGCGCAGGCCCGCGCGCACTTCGGGCTGCACCCGCACGCGCCGGTGATCCTGGTGTTCGGCGGTTCGCAGGGCGCGCGCACGCTGAACACCGCGTTCTCCGGTGCGGCGGAAGCGTTGGGGCGCGCGGGAATCGCCGTGCTGCACGCGCACGGCCCGAAGAACACCATCGCGGTGCAACAGGTCCCCGGCACACCCGGCTACACCGCGGTGCCCTACCTGGAGCGGATGGACCTGGCGTACGCGGCGGCGGACCTGGTGGTGTGCCGCTCCGGCGCGATGACCGTCGCGGAGGTCTCGGCCGTTGGGCTGCCCGCGGTGTTCGTGCCGCTGCCGCACGGCAACGGTGAGCAGGCGCTCAACGCGCAGCCGGTGGTGACCGCGGGCGGCGCGCGGCTGGTGGCGGACGAGGAACTGACCACGCAGCGGGTGATAGCCGAGGTGCTGCCGCTGGCGCGCGACGCCCAGCGGCTGCAGGAGATGAGCCGCGCCACGCTGGGCACCGGGCACCGCGAGGCCGACCACGTGCTGGCGCAGATCGTGCTGGAGGTGGCCGGACAGTGATCGAACCGTCCACTTCGGACCTCGCGCGGGTGCACCTGGTCGGCATCGGCGGCGCCGGGATGAGCGGCATCGCCCGGATCCTGCTGGCCCGCGGGCAGCAGGTGTCCGGCTCGGACGCCCGCGACTCGCGCACCGTGCTCGCGCTGCGGGCGCAGGGCGCGCACATCGGCATCGGACACCTGGCGGCGAACCTCGACCAGTTCGACGCCGACCCGACGGCGGTCGTGGTGTCCACGGCGATCAAGCCGGACAACGTGGAGCTGGTCGAGGCGCAGCGGCGCGGCATCACCGTGCTGCGCCGGGCCGAGGCGCTGGCCGCGCTGATGGCCGGGCACCGGGTGGCCTGCGTGGCGGGCACCCACGGCAAGACCTCGACCACGTCGATGCTGACCGTGGCGTTGCAGCAATGCCGGTTCGACCCGTCCTTCGCCATCGGCGGCGACCTCAACGAGTCGGGTGCGAACGCGCACCACGGCGACGGCAGCATCTTCGTCGCCGAGGCCGACGAGAGCGACGGCTCGTTCCTGGTGTTCGCGCCGTCGGTGGCGGTGGTGACCAACGTCGAACCCGACCACCTGGACCACCACGGCACCGCCGAGGCCTACACCAAGGTCTTCGAGGAGTTCGTGCAGCGGATCGAGCCGGGCGGGGTGCTGATCGCCTGCGCCGACGATCCGGGTGCCGCCGAGCTGGCCGACCGGGCCGCGGCGGACGGGATCCGGGTGCGGCGCTACGGGACGTCGGTGACCGCCGAAGGTGACGCGCGGCTGGTCGGTTACCGGCCCGAGCACGGCACCGGGGTGGCGACCGTGGAGCTCGACGGCGAACGCCTCGACGTGCAGGTGTCGGTGCCAGGGGAGCACATGGCGGGCAACGCGGTCGCGGCGTTGCTGGCCGGGCTGGAACTCGGCGCCCCGCTGGCCGGGCTGCTCGACGGGCTCGCCGCCTTCGGCGGGGTTCGGCGGCGGTTCGAGTTCAAGGGCCGCGCCGACGGCATCCGGGTCTACGACGACTACGCGCACCACCCGACCGAAGTGGACGCGCAGCTGCGCGCGGCCCGGCCAGTGGTCGGCGACGGTCGGCTGATCGTGGTGTTCCAACCGCACCTGTTCTCCCGCACCGCGGCGTTTTCCGGCGAGTTCGCGACCGCGCTGGGGCTGGCCGACGAGGTCGTCGTGCTGGACGTCTACGGCGCGCGCGAGGATCCGCAGCCCGGTGTCACCGGCAGGCTGATCGCCGACGAAGTGCCGCTGTCGGCCGAGAAGGTGCACTACGAGCCGTCTTTCGCGGCGGCCGCGCCGCTGGTGGCCGGTCGGGCCCGGCCAGGTGATCTGGTGCTGACCATGGGGGCCGGGGACGTGACCATGCTCGGCCCGGAGATCCTCGCCGAGATCGACCGGGACGCCGGACGGCGCTGCGCCGCCGGGGAGGAACGGGGTTGACCACCACGCGTCGTCGTGCGACGGCCCGTCCCGGGCTGCGCAGCACCCGGGGCCGCCCGGTGCGCGGCGGCGCGGCGACGCGCGCGAAGTGGCGCCGCTGGGCGCTGCCGGTGCTGCTGGCGGCGGTGACGGTGCTGGCGTTGGTGCTGTACTTCACGCCGCTGCTGGGTGTCCGGTCGGTAGCGGTGGTCGGCAACGCGACGCTCGGCCAGGACCAGGTGGTGCAGGCGGCGGGCATCCAGCCCGGCACACCGATGCTGCAGGTCGACGTCGACGAGACCCGCACCCGGCTGATGGCGCTGCAGAAGATCGCGGCGGCCGAGGTGTCGCTGGCCTGGCCATCGACCGTGCGGGTAAAGATCACCGAACGGACCCCGGTGGCGTTCCTGGTGGCCCGCAACGGGATCCAGCTGGTGGACGCCGACGGCGTGCCGTTCGAGGCGGTCGCGCAACGTCCGGTCAACCTGCCGGAACTGCGGGTGCGGACGGCGTCCCAGGACGACGTGGCGACCCGAGCGGCGTTGACGGTCCTGATGGCCCTGCCGCAGCCGCTGCGCACCGAGGTCACGGCGGTGATCGCGGAGCAGCCGGGCGACGTCCGCCTGCTCCTCAAGGGAGACCGGGAAGTTCACTGGGGGTCGCTGGAGGAAACCGCGAGGAAGGCGGCGATCCTCCCGCCGCTGCTGACCCGCCCGGGCAAGATCTACGACGTCACCACCCCCGCTCTGCCGACGGTGGCGTGACCGCCCTGAGTCCCGGTTCCTGCCGGAACGACCACTTCCGAGCGGCGGATGTCCGTGGCGGTGATCAAGATCATTTGCGTGGCGCTACGGTGTGAAATGTGTTCAGGGTTAGTGGCGATGCGCCGGAGTCGGTGTTCTCCGGGCGTGCCACCGCATCGCAGCCGACCAGGCGGTTGCACGTCGTGCGGCGGTCTTCGAACCGCTCCGCGCCGCCGGTGGACATGGCCGAGGCCGAGGAGTTCCTGCGGCTTTTCCACGCCGAGAACCGCGACTCCGGATCGCTGCAGCAGCGGTTGGACCGGATGCGCTACGAAGTCGACACCATCGGCACCTACCGCCACACCCAGCAGGAACTGGCCTTCGGCGCGCAAGTGGCCTGGCGCAACAGCGCCCGCTGCATCGGACGGCTCTACTGGCGCAGCCTGAAGGTTCGCGACCTGCGCGACGTGCACACCGCCGCCGGCGTCGCCGCGCACTGCGTGCAGCACCTGCGGATGGCCACCAACAAAGGCAAGATCCGCCCGGTCATCAGCGTGTTCCCGCCCGAGACACCGCAGCGCCCGGCACCGCGGATCTGGAACGAGCAGCTCATCCGCTACGCCGGGTACCAGCGGCCGGACGGCACGGTGCTCGGCGATCCGCGCTATGTGCGCTTCACCGAGGCGGTGACCACCTTCGGCTGGCAGGCACCGGCCCGGCGCACCGCGTTCGACGCGCTCCCGCTGGTGGTGGAGACGGCTGACGAAGGCCCGCACATGTTCGCGCTGCCGCCGGACGCCATCGAAGAGGTTCAGCTGACCCACCCCGACCTCCCGTGGTTCGCCGAGCTCGGGCTGCGCTGGCACGCGGTTCCGGTGATCAGCCACATGCGGCTGAACATCGGCGGCGTGCCGTACCCGGCTGCGCCGTTCAACGGCTGGTACATGGGCACCGAGATCGGCGCCCGCAACTTCGGCGACGCCGATCGCTACAACCTCGTCCCGCTGGTCGCCGAGCGGTTGGGCTTGGACACCTCGCGCGAGGACACCCTGTGGCGGGATCGCGCGCTGGTCGAGCTCAACCGCGCGGTGCTGCACTCCTACGGGCAGGCCGGGGTGACCATCACCGACCACCACACCGAATCCCAGCGCTTCCTGACGCACCTGGCCAAGGAGGAGGCGGCGGGCCGCAAGTGCCCGGTGGACTGGTCCTGGATCGTGCCGCCGATGTCGGCCTCGCAAACCCCGGTCTTCCACCGCTACTACGACGAAGACCACCAGCGCCCGAACTTCTACCTCGACGAGGACGCCACCGACCGGGGGCTGCGCGGCGGCCCACCCCGCTTCGCCTGACCCGGTCGTACGCGAACGCTTGCGGGTCCGACCGCCGGTGCTCGGCTGCCGGTCACACCCCGTTCACGCGGCTCGCTGGCGCTTTCGGTGGCCGGGGTGCCGACCGCGTTGATCGCCGAGGACTACGCGTTGACCGGCGAATACCTGCGCGGCGCGAAAGATCGGCGCTCGGACGAGTCCACTTCGGACGGATCGGGGAAGCTGGTAAAGCCGGGAATGAGCTGGCAGATCGTTGGGCGGGACGGGGCCCGACGGTGTCGGGGGTGCGCCCTAGGCTCGGTGCATGCGGGCGTCGAGGTTGATAACGCTACTGTGCCTGTTGCAGGTGCGCGGTTCGATGACGGGCCCGGAACTCGCCCGTGAGCTGGAGGTTTCCGAGCGGACCGTGGCGCGGGACGTGCTCGCGCTGGCCGAGGCCGGGGTGCCGGTGTACGCCGAGCGCGGCCGGAGCGGCGGATACCGGCTGCTCGGTGGATACCGGGCCAAGCTCACCGGGCTGCACCAGGCCGAAGCCGAAGCGCTGTTCCTCTCCGGCGTGCCCGGCCCGGCGACCGACATGGGGCTGGGCGAAGCCGCCGCCGCGGCGCGGCTGAAGGCGTCGGCGGCGCTGGCACCGCCGTTCCGCGACGCGCCGCAGCGGGTGGGGCAGCGGTTCCACCTGGATGCGCCGCGCTGGTTCCGCGCCGTCGAAACCCCGGCCGTGCTACCGGAACTGAGCCGCGCGGTGTGGCGCGACCGCAAGGTCACCGCCCAGTACCAGCGCGGTGAGCAGCAGGTGCGGCGCGAGATCGAGCCCTACGGGCTGGTGCTCAAAGCCGGTGTCTGGTACCTGGCGGCCCGCCGCGAGCAGCGGTTCCTGACCTACCGCGTGGACCGCTTCCGCCACGTCGAAGTCGGCGACGAGATCTTCACCCGCGACGACACCTTCGACCTCGCCACGTTCTGGGAGGACAAAGCCGAGGAGTTCACCCACTCCCTGCTCACCGACCAAGTCGAAATCCGGATCAGCCCACTGGGCCTGCGAAAACTGCACGCGACGACCGACGGAACCGCCGCCCGCGAAGCCGAAGCGGCCGCGACCCAGCCCGACGACGCGGGCTGGGTCACCACCACCCTCCCCGTCGAATCCCTCCAAGTCGCCTACGACCAAATACTCAACCTCGGCCCAGAAGCCGAAGTCCTGAACCCACCACAACTCCGCCACCAACTAGCAACCGCCGCCACCCGCCTAGCCACCCTTTACGGTGATGTTGATCGGAGTGAAGGGCACCTTTGACCGGCATAGTCGGTCGAAGGTGCCCTTCACTCATCACCCGTCAGCGTTAGTGCGTGTCAGCGGTAGTCGTTGGGGTTGCCTGGGTTGCCTGGCCATTCGACTTCCAGGACGTAGCGCCAGGCGTCTGGTTGGGAGCCGTCGGTGTCGGTGAAGTCGTAGACCTTCGCGAGGTATCCGCTGGACAGCGAGTCGGTGTTCCAGCGGGCGACCTCCGGGTCCGCGGCCAGGGCGACCACCGCGCGTCCGACGAAGTGCGGCGACTCGGCGATCGCGAAGCCCGGTGGGGCGGTGGTGGACTCGCGCCAGTTCTGCTCCGTGACGCCGAAGTGCTCCAGCATCATCTCCGACCGCAGCCAGCCCGGCGTCAGCGAAACAGCCGTGCCGCCGAACGGCTTCAGCTCCTCGCCCTGAGCTCGGGCCAGGCGGTGCGCGGCGACCTTGACGATGTCGAAGAACGCGCCGCCCTCGCTGCGGTAGTACTGCTCGTGCACCTCCGCGGTGCCGTCGGTGAGCTCCACGACCAGCCCGCCCGGCCGTTCGCTCAGCAGCGCCAGCGCGAAGTGGCTGGTGATCAGGTGCGCTTCGATGCCGATGCGCAGCCGCTGCAGGCCCTTGGCCAAGTCCTGCTCCCAGATCGGCTTGTGCCAATGCATCAGGTGCTCGCCGCCGAGGTCGTTGACCAGGATGTCCAGTCGGCCCTGCTCCGCCTCGATCCGCTGCACCAGCTCGCGGACCTGCTCCGGGTCGGTGTGGTCGACCCGGACCGCGATGCCCTGGCCGCCCGCCCGCGTCACCAGTTCGGCAGTGTCCTCAATGGTTTCCGGTCGGTCGTAGTCCGAGCGCTGCGCCCGGGTGCTGCGGCCGGTGCCGTAGACCGTCGCACCGGCTGCCCCCAGCTCCACGGCGATGCCGCGCCCCGCGCCCCGGGTCGCCCCGGCCACCAACGCGACCTTGCCGTGCAGTTGTCCAGTCATGCCTGGGATTCCTCCTGTTCAAAATTCCGTCGGGCAGCGACCATGACAGCGAATCCGGACACCTCCGGTCGGGATTTGCCGGGCAGGTCGGAAACTGCCTGCCTCGACCGGGTGAGCAGGGGTAGAGGTACGGTGTTGGTGGTGATCACGTCCGCGACGTGGCCACCGCACCAGGGGAGGAACAAGACTGGGCTCGCCGCGGTGCGCGGGCCGCTGGCAACAAAAACGGTCGAGGCGGAAGCGACGAAGGTGCACGGCACAACACACCTGCCACCGATCCCGGCGTGGCTGCTGGACGCGGGGGCAGTTGGGTGCCTACCGTCCGGACCGGGCACGGGATCGGCTGCACCTCGGATCCCGCGCTGGCATCGACCAGGCGGAACCGCGTCGGCGATGGCTGGACCAGCGGCCGACGCAGCGAGCGCAGAGCCACGATCAGGAAGGCGGATCCGATGACGCCCCCGCACAACTATCTCGCGGTGATCAAGGTCGTCGGCATCGGCGGCGGCGGCGTCAACGCCGTGAACCGCATGATCGAGGTCGGGCTCAAAGGTGTCGAGTTCATCGCAGTGAACACCGACGCGCAGGCCCTGCTGATGTCCGATGCCGACGTGAAGCTGGACATCGGCCGCGAGCTGACCCGTGGTCTCGGAGCCGGTGCCGCGCCGGAGGTCGGCCACAAGGCGGCCGAGGACCACAAGGAAGAGATCGAAGAGGTCCTCAAGGGCGCCGACATGGTGTTCGTGACCGCCGGTGAGGGCGGTGGCACCGGTACCGGTGGCGCGCCCGTCGTCGCGTCGATCGCGCGCAAGCTCGGCGCGTTGACCATCGGCGTGGTCACCCGGCCGTTCTCCTTCGAGGGCAAGCGCCGCGCGGCCCAGGCCGAACAGGGCATCAAGGAGCTCCGCGAATGCTGCGACACGCTCATAGTCATCCCTAACGACCGGCTGCTGCAGCTCGGCGACATCGGGGTGAGCCTGATGGACGCCTTCCGGTCCGCCGACGAGGTGCTGCTCTCCGGTGTCCAGGGCATCACCGACCTGATCACCACGCCGGGTTTGATCAACCTGGACTTCGCCGACGTCAAGAGCGTCATGTCCGGCGCGGGCAGCGCGTTGATGGGCATCGGCTCGGCGCGCGGCGAGGGCCGGGCGGTGCAGGCCGCGCAGAAGGCGATCAACTCGCCGCTGCTGGAGGCGTCCATGGAGGGCGCGCACGGCGTGCTGCTGGCCATCGCCGGTGGCTCCGACCTCGGCCTGTTCGAGATCAACGAATCGGCGTCGCTGGTGCAGGAGTCCGCGCACCCCGAGGCCAACATCATCTTCGGTACGGTCATCGACGACTCGCTGGGCGACGAGGTGCGGGTGACCGTGATCGCCGCCGGATTCGACGCGGGCACGCCCACCCACAAGAAGCTCGACCCGACCCGGGTCGGTTCGCGGACCGAGGACGCCGAACCCGCCCCGAGCGCTGAGAAGACCGCACCGCCGGTCGTCGAGAGCGAACCGCGGCCGGTGCCGCCGCAACCCGCTCCGACGCCGCCGATGCCGCAGGTGGAGCAGCCCGTCGCGCCGCAGGCCGTGCAGCCGCCGCCGACGCCCGCTCCGGAGGCCCCGCCGCAGCGTCCCGGGCTCGGCCAGCGCACGGGGCTCTTCGGCACCGATGGTCCGGCCACCGGTCAGCAGAGCGTGTCGGTGCCCACCCGGGCCAGCGGCGGATACCCGACGCACAGCGGAACTTCCAACCGCCCCGGCGCGCTGCCCAACCGCGCCGTCCCGGTCAACGACGACACCGACGACGACGTCGACATCCCGCCGTTCATGCGGCGCTGAGCCGCGGTGCGCCGCACCGCGCGGCACATGAGCGAGAATCGACACCGGAAACCACCTGTTTCCGGTGTCGATCTTTGTGCGGGCCCGATCGGGCCGCTGGTGGGAGGCTGAGCAGCAGTGCGGATTCGGCGCGTGATCACCACGCGGGAGGGCGGCAGTTCCCGGCCGCCGTTCGATTCCTTCAACCTCGGTGGCAGGGTCGGCGACGACCCAGCTGCGTTGGCGGCGAACCAGCGCAAGTTGGCCGACGGCATCGGCCTGCCCGAACAGCGGCTGGTTTGGATGGAGCAGATCCACGGGCGCACCGCCACCATCGTCGACGGGCCGCAGCCCGCTTCGGTTGAGGCGACCGATGCGCTGGTGACCGCCGAACCGGGGCTGGCGCTGGTCGCGCTGAGCGCGGACTGCGTGCCGGTGTTGCTCGGCGATCCGGAATCCGGGGTGGTTTCGGCGGTGCACGCAGGTCGGGTGGGTGCCCGGGTAGGTGTGCTGGTCTCGGCGCTGAAGGCGATGCAGGAGGCCGGGGCTCGGCTGGACCGCATCGAAGCGCTGCTGGGCCCGGCCGCTTGCGGTGAGTGCTACGAAGTGCCGCCCGAAATGCAGGCGGACGTCGAGAAGCACCTGCCCGGCAGCGCCTGCAAGACCCGCAAGGGCACCGCCGGGCTCGATCTGCGCGCCGGGCTCTGGGAGCAGTTGGCCGCCGCCGGGATCGCCCGGATCGGCGTCGATCCGCGCTGCACGATGGAATCTCCGGAGCTCTACAGCCACCGCCGGGATGGCGGGCGCACCGGCCGGTTCGCCGCGGTGATCTGGGCCGATCCGGAGGAGACCGCATGAGCGACAGCCCTTCGTCGCGCTCGCGGGACCGCCCGGGCGCGGGTGCCCCGCAGGGCGCTGGCGCGGGTGTCCCGGAAGGCACCGGAAATCCGGTGCGGGAGCAGGCGCGGCGCGCGGAGCTGGCGGAGTCGCTGCGCGAGGTTCGAGACCGGGTCGACCGGGCGTGCCGCGCGGCCGGTCGGCAACCGGAGGAGGTCGAGCTGCTCGCGGTGACCAAGACCTTCCCCGCCTCGGACGTTGCCCTGCTGGCCGATCTCGGGCTGGCGCAGTTCGCCGAGAACCGGGAACAGGAGGCTCGCGACAAGGTCGCCGAGTTCGCCGCGCTGCGCCCGGCCGCCGCGGTGCGCTGGCACATGGTCGGTCAGTTGCAGCGCAACAAGGCCCGGGCGGTGGTCCGCTGGGCCGACATCGTCGAGTCGGTGGACAGCGAGCGGCTCGTCGATGCGTTGCACCGCGCCACCGCCAACGCGCTGGACGCAGGTGAGCGGCAGCAGCCGTTGGACGTGTTGTTGCAGGTCAGCCTGGATGAGGCCACCGGCCGTGGGGGGTGTGACCCAGCGGATGTGCCCGCACTGGCCGACAAGATCACGCTAACGGGTGATCTTAGGTTGCGGGGTGTGATGGCCGTCGCCCCGTTGGGTGGCGAACCGGGTGTGGCCTTTGCCACACTTTCCATGATCTCCGAGCGGCTGCGCGGAGATCACCCCGAAGCTGTCGAAGTGTCGGCGGGAATGTCCGGTGACCTGGAAAGTGCCGTTGCCCACGGCTCGACCCGGGTGCGTGTCGGAACCGCGCTGCTCGGTGGGCGGCGGTTAACCTCGCCGTAGCCGTGAACATGGGGGTCGAAGGTCGGCCGCCTCGTGCTCGGTGCTAAGGAGTCGCAGAGGAAGGGCATGCCGATGAGCGCTTTGCACAAGTTGAAGGCCTACTTCGGCATGGTCCCGGCCGATGAGGTCGACGAATACGACGACGAAGCCGAGTACCGAGACCGATATGCCGACTCCGACCGCGAGCCCTACGACAGCCCGTCCGACCGGGTTGGCGGACGGCGCCGGATCGGCACCCGCGGGGGATATCAGGCGGAGGCCGACGCCGAATCGGAGGGCTACGTCGAGGAATACCGCGAACCGGCACCGCGATCGCGTCGGCAGTGGACACCGGACCCACCAGTGGTGCGCAGCAGCCTGCCCGCCGATTCGCCGCGGGAATCGGTCTCGCGGCTGCGGGCGGTCACCGACACCGGCACCCAGTTCAACTTGAGCAAGATCACAACACTGCATCCGCGCAGCTACAGCGAGGCCCGCACGATCGGCGAGCAGTACCGGGACGGCACGCCGGTGATCATGAACCTGACCGAGATGGAGGAGGCCGACGCCAAGCGGCTGGTCGACTTCGCCGCTGGTCTGGCGTTCGCGTTGCGGGGTTCGATAGAGAAGGTCACCAACCGCGTGTTCTTGCTCTCACCGCCGAACGTCGATGTCGCGGCGGAGGACAAGCGGCGGCTCGCCGAGGGTGCCTTTTTCAACTACGGGTGAGTGATGGCACAGTTGAAGCGTGAACCCGGTGCAGATCGTCCTGTTCTACGTTCTGTTCTTCTTCTGGCTGCTGCTCACGGCCCGTATTGTGATCGAACTCGTTCGGGTGTTCGCTCGCGATTGGCGGCCTGTCGGGGGGGTTGCAATCGCGTTGGAGAGCATCTACACAGTGACCGACCCACCCGTAAAGTTGGTGCGTCGGGTGATCCCGACGGTCCGGATCGGCGGCGTCGGACTGGACCTATCGATTATGGTGCTGCTGCTGGTCGTGTTCATACTGATGCGACTGGTGCAGCCCGGGTGACGGGGAACCCGGGCTACCCGCAGCCGAGGAGTGCGTGAGGTGATCTTGTGGGCTTGACCCCCGCCGACGTGCATAACGTCGCGTTCAGCAAACCTCCGATCGGTAAGCGGGGCTACAACGAGGACGAGGTGGACGCATTCCTCGACCTGGTTGAAGCCGAGCTTGCCCGGCTGGTGGAGGAGAACAACGACCTGCGTAGCCAGGTGGAGCAACTGGAGTCCCAGCTGCAGTCCGCGCAGGTCGACTTGGACGACGCCCGCAGCCAGGCGTCGGTTCCCTCGACCCCGGCCCCCCCACCGGAGGAACCGCGCCGGCTCACCCCGGTCCCGGCGCCGACCGCCGTCGAGCAGACTTCCCCTGGCGGCGATCACCACGTGCAGGCCGCCAAGGTGCTGGGCCTGGCACAGGAAATGGCCGACCGGCTGACCGGCGAAGCCAAGGCCGAGGCCGACGGCATGTTGTCCGAAGCGCGGACGAGGTCCGAGCAGCTGCTGTCCGAAGCGCGCTCGAAGTCCGACAGCATGGTCAACGAGTCGCGGACCCGCGCCGAAACCCTGCTCAACGACGCCCGCACCCGGGCCGAGACTCTGGAACGGCAGGCCCGCGAGAAGGCCTCCAGCCTGGAGCGCGACGCACAGCGCAAGCACGCCGAGGTGATGGGCAACATCACCCAGGAGAAGAACGCGCTGGAGAAGAAGATCGAGACGCTGCGCACGTTCGAGCGCGAGTACCGCACTCGACTGCAGACCTACCTGGAGTCGCAACTGCGCGAACTGCAGGACCGCGGCTCGGCGGCGCCCGCCGACAGCAGCGGCGGCCGGTCCTCCGGGCAGCAGGCCAGCTACAGCTTCGGGGCGCGCGCAGCCGAAGCAGGCTGATCGCGTTCGCTCGCATCGGCGGCGACGGGCCGAACCGCCCGTTGCCGCCGAGCTGTGTTCGGGGGCAGTTTCGGCAAGGGGCGTGAGATCACGTGCGGTTGGTCGTGTTGGTGCTGATCTTGGCGGGCGGTGGTGCGCTGGCCGGTGCGGTCAACTCCAGCCAACCCGACCTGGCGTGGTTATCGGTGCTGGCCAGCGTCCTCGGCATGGCGTTGCTGGCGGTAGATCGGTTTCGGATTCGGGCAGTTCCGGCATTGGCGAAGCCGAAGCCCGAACCGGGATTGGTCGTGATCCGCGCGGAGCCGGGCGAGGAGCGCAGCAACGCGGCGGCCTTGGCGGACCCGGACGCCGAGGTGCTGGTCATCGACGAGCGGCCGCGCTACCACGTGCGCACCTGCGATTGGGTCGGTGATCGCAAGACGATGGCGCTGGTGCTGCGCGAGGCGCGGGAGCTCGGCTTCACACCCTGCGCCTACTGCGCCCCGAACGCGACGTTGGCCTCCGAGATCCGCAGGCCGTGACCCCACCCCAGATCTGGCGGTGGGCGCTGGATCCGCGGACCCGTGAAACCTGGTGGCGAACGCCCGGTACGCTGGTGTGGCCAGGCGATGATCCGGCAATCACCGGGGAGCCTCCGGAAGAACGGGCAGCAGTGGTTGCCTCAGTAGAACCGGACGGGTCCGGCCCGTCATAGCCGGTAACGAGAGGTCGTCGGCGTTCGTCGGCGGCAAGCGGGGTGGTACCGCGGAACTCGTGCGAGCACGCGCACGAAGTGTCGTCCCCGGGTGGGCACCGAACCTTCGGTGTCCGTGCGGACACGACACACACCGCGAGGAGCGCATCCGCGATGGCTTACCCCAAGGTTCAGTTCGGCGCCGCCGGTGAGCGCGGCGTGGCTTCCCAGCCCGCGTTCCCCGACATCGAGCGCGGGGTGCTGGATTTCTGGGCCGACGACAAGACGTTCCAGGCGTCGGTGCAGGCCCGCGAGCCCGGTGTCAACGGTTCCAACGAGTTCGTCTTCTACGACGGCCCGCCGTTCGCCAACGGCCTGCCGCACTACGGGCACCTGCTGACCGGCTACGTCAAGGACGCGGTGCCGCGCTACCAGACGATGCGCGGTCGCCGGGTGGAGCGCCGGTTCGGCTGGGACTGCCACGGGCTGCCCGCCGAGTTCGAGGCGGAGAAGCAGCTCGGCATCAACTCGAAGTCCGAGATCGAGCAGATGGGTGTCGCCGCGTTCAACGACGCGTGCCGGACCTCGGTGCTGCGCTACACCGCCGACTGGGAGGACTACGTCACCCGGCAGGCCCGGTGGGTCGACTTCGACAACGACTACAAGACGCTCGACCTGGACTACATGGAAAGCGTCATGTGGGCCTTCAAGACCCTGTGGGACAAGGGTCTGGTCTACGAGGGCTTCCGGGTGCTCTGGTACTGCTGGCGCTGCGAGACGCCGCTGTCCAACACCGAGACACGGATGGACGACGTCTACCGCCAGCGGCAGGACCCGGCGGTGACCGTGGGGCTGCGGCTGAAGGCGCCCGGCAAGGCCTTCGACGGCGCCCTGGCCCTGGTGTGGACGACCACGCCGTGGACGCTGCCGTCGAACCTCGCCGCCGCCGTGCACCCCGACGTCGAATACGTGCTCGTCGCGCCGAGCAACAGCACCGAGCGCTACCTGCTGGCCGAGGCCCGGCTGAGCGCTTACACGCGGGAACTCGGCGAGGACGTCACCGATCACATCGTCGCCCGGTTCCGCGGGACGGAACTGCTCGGCGCCGCGTACACGCCGCCGTTCGACTTCTTCGTGGGGCGGGAGAACGCACACCAGGTGCTGTCCGCCGACTACGTCACGACCGACGACGGCACCGGCATGGTGCACATCGCCCCCGCCTTCGGTGAAGAGGACAAGGTCGTCACCGACGCCGCGAACATCGAGCCCGTGGTGCCGGTCGACGCGCACGGCAGGTTCACCACCGAGGTGCCGCCGTACGCGGGCCTGCAGGTCTTCGAAGCGAACAAGCAGATCATCCGCGACCTCAAGGAAAACGGTCTGCTGCTGCGGCACGAGACCTACGACCACGCCTACCCGCACTGCTGGCGCTGCGACAACGCGCTGATCCAGCGGGCGGTGTCGTCCTGGTTCGTGGCGGTCAGCCAGTTCAAAGACCGGATGGTCGAGCTGAACCAGCAGATCAACTGGGTGCCGGGGCACATCAGGGACGGGCAGTTCGGCAAGTGGCTGGACAACGCCCGCGACTGGAACATCTCCCGCAACCGCTACTGGGGTTCGCCGATCCCGGTGTGGGTTTCCGACGATCCGGCCCATCCGCGCACCGACGTCTACGGGTCGCTGGACGAGTTGGAGCGCGACTTCGGGGTGCGGCCGACGGACCTGCACCGCCCGGAGATCGACGAGCTGACCCGGCCGAACCCGGACGACCCGACGGGCCGGTCGACGATGCGCCGGGTGCCGGAGGTGCTGGACTGCTGGTTCGACTCCGGATCGATGCCGTTCGCCCAGGTGCACTACCCGTTCGACAACGCGGGGTGGTTCGAGCACCACTACCCCGGCGATTTCATCGTCGAGTACAACGGTCAGACGCGCGGTTGGTTCTACTTGCTGCACGTGTTGGCGACGGCGCTGTTCGACCGCCCGGCGTTCTCGAACGTGATGGCGCACGGCATCGTGCTGGGCCACGACGGGCTGAAGATGTCGAAGTCCAAGCGCAACTACCCGGACGTCAACGAGGTCTTCGACCGCGACGGCTCGGATGCGATGCGCTGGTTCCTGATGTCCAGCCCCATCCTGCGGGGCGGCGACCTGGTGGTCACCGAGCGCGGTATCCGCGACGCGGTGCGGCAGGCGGTGCTGCCGCTGTGGAACTCCTGGTACTTCCTGGCGCTGTACGCCAACGCCGCGGGCGTCCCCGGTGAGTCCAGTGTGGACAGCAAGCACGTGCTGGACCGCTACGCGCTGGCCAAGACCAACGAGCTGGTCGGCGACGTGCAGTCGGCGATGGACGCCTTCGACCTGGCCGGTGCCTGCGCGCACGTGCGCGATTTCCTCGAAGTGCTGACGAACTGGTACGTGCGCCGCTCCCGCGACCGGTTCTGGGCCGGTGACCGGGACGCGATCAACACGCTGCACACCGTGCTGGAGGTGACCTGCCGGGTGGTGGCGCCGCTGCTGCCGCTGACCGCCGAGGCGGTCTGGCGGGGGCTGACCGGTGGCCGGTCGGTGCACCTGGCGGACTGGCCGCTGGTCGACGAACTGCCCGCGGACGCCGCGCTGGTGACCGCGATGGACCAGGTGCGGCAGGTGTGCTCGTCGGCGTTGGCGCTGCGCAAGGCCAACAAGCTGCGGGTGCGGTTGCCGCTGGCCAAGCTCGTGGTCGCCACCCCGCAGGCGGAGGTGTTGCGACCGTTCACGGATCTGATCCGCGACGAGGTCAACGTCAAGGAGCTCGAACTGAGCACCGACGTCGCCGCGCACGGCCGCTTCGAGATCGCGGTCAACGCGCGGGCCGCCGGTCCGCGGCTGGGTCGCGACGTGCAGAAGGTGATCAAGGCGGTGAAGTCCGGCGAGTGGCGGCGCACCGGCGACACCGTGGTCGCGGCGGGTATCGAGCTGCGGGATGGCGAGTTCACCGAGCGGCTGGTGTCCACCGACACCGGAGCGGCCTCGGCTCTGCCGAACGGCAACGGGCTGGTGGTGCTGGACATCGAGGTGACCCCGGAGCTGGCCGCCGAAGGCCTGGCCCGCGACGTGGTCCGCGTCGTCCAGCAGGCCCGCCGCGAGGCGGACTTCGAGGTGTCGGACCGGATCACGGCCACCGTGTCGGCGCCCGCCGACGTGTTGGACGCCCTCGCCGCGCACCGCGAATTCATCGCGGGCGAAACCCTCGCGAACGCGGTTGAACCCGGCGCCGTTTCGGACGGCTTCACCGGCACCGTTGGCGAAGGCACCGAGATCAAGGTCGCCGTCACCAAGGCGTAGCCCCAGGTGAAGGGCACCTTTTACCAAGTTACTTGGCGAAAGGTGCCCTTCACCCTTCACTGGATCCGGTGTGACGACGGCTGTTCCCACGTGCTGGGAACCTTGTTGCTCTGGTGCGGCGGTTTTCCTAAGGTGCTGGGTCGAAGGTCATGAGTGCCAGCGTCAAGCCCCGGCTTGCTGGCCGGCAACCCTCCTACCGCGGTGGGGTGCCCCGGGTGAGGACCTGGCCGGTCGCGTGGGGCGACTCGGCAAGCGCGGACCCTTCCTGGCGGGTCCGGTGAGGCCCGAGGAGGGGCACCATGTCGTCCGCCGTCATCGACATACCAGTTCAGTCCAATGTGGAGTATCGGATTCCCGCCGTGGTGGGTGGCGCGCTGCGGGTTCCGCTGGTCACCGGGGAAAGCGTCGGCTACGCCAATCTCGATCACGCGGCCAGCGCGCCGTGCCTGCGGGCCGTGCGGACGGCGGTGGACGAACTGCTGCCCTGGTACGCCAGCGTGCACCGCGGCGCCGGTTTCGCCTCCCAGGTGTGCACCCGGGTCTACGAAAGCGCTCGCGGCAAGCTGCTGGATTTCGTCGGCGCCCGGCGCACCGACTCGGTGGTCTTCACCCGCAACACCACCGACGCGCTGAACCTGCTGGCCCGCGCACTGCCGCGCGGCACGTCCGTGGTCGTCTTCGATACCGAGCACCACGCCGCGCTGCTGCCGTGGACGGGTCCGCGGGTGCGCCGCATCGCCGCGCCGGAGACGCCTGCGGACGCGGTCGCCGCGTTGGACGCGGCGCTGGCCGACTGCCCGGAGGGGCCGCGGCTGGCGGTGCTCACCGGCGCCTCCAACGTCACCGGCGAGCTGTGGCCGATAGCCGAGCTCGCACGGGTGGCTCGCCGTCGCGGCGCGCGCACCGTGCTGGACGCCGCCCAACTCGCCCCGCACCGGCCGGTGCGGATCACCGAGCTCGACGTCGACTACGTGGCGCTGTCCGGGCACAAGTTGTACGCGCCGTTCGGCGCCGGTGCGCTGATCGGCCGCGCGGACTGGCTCAACGCCGCCGAGCCGTACCTCGCCGGTGGCGGCGCCACCCGGTCGGTGCGGGAACGGTCCGTGAGCTGGACGACCGGGCCGCAGCGGCAGGAGGCCGGTTCGCCGAACACCGTCGGCGTGCACGCGCTGGCGGTGGCCTGCCAGGCGCTCGCGGCGAACTGGGCGAACATCGTCGAGCACGAGCAGGCGCTGCTGACCAGGCTGCGGGCCGGGCTGCGCGGCGTGCCGGGGCTCCGGGAGCTCCGCCTGTTCGACGCCGACCACGACCGGGTCGGCGTGGTGAGCTTCACGGTTGACGGTCAGGATCCCGGTCTGCTGGCTGCGGCGCTGTCGGCGGAGCACGGCATCGGCGTTCGCGACGGGTTGTTCTGCGCACACCTGGCCACCCGTCGGCTGCTCTCGCGGGCTGGCTCGGACGCCGACCGCGCGGTGCGGATCAGCGTCGGCCTGGGAACCACGCACGAGCACGTCGACCGCGTCGTCAGCGCCCTGCGGAACCTGGTGATCGACGGCCCCACCTGGCACTACGAGCAGGCCGACGGCCAATGGGTCCCCATCGACGACCCCCGCCCGGCCCCGGGCTTCCTCGACTGATCGTTCCGCGATCCGGAAGCTGGGGGTGGGGTGAAGGGCACCTTTCGCCAAGTTAGTTGGTAAAAGGTGCCCTTCACCTCTCAGTTGGCGGTGGGTTTTGCGGCGGCGGTTTCGGGTGGCGGCGGCACCCGCCGGGTGGTGGTAGGTCGGATGGTGATCGGCCGCCTGCGGACGGAGGTGGTACTGCCGCGATGCGTTCGGTCCGGTTCAGGGACAATGGCCGTTGTGAGCACCGAGCAGTCTTCCTCCGGGCAGTCCCCCGCAGAGCGGGCGGACGGCGAGCAGACCGTCGCAGCGCAGGACCCCGAGACGCGAACCGACGCGGCGGACACCGGCAAGTCGCCGCGCGTCGGGTCCCGGCGGCTGCTCGGGCTGCTGTTCGGGGTGGCCGCAGTCGCCCTGTGCATCGACATCCTCACCAAGATCGCCGTGGTGGCCAACCTCGAAGGCCAGGCGCCGGTCCGGGTGCTCGGCGGCCTGCTCTACCTCGACGTGCTGCGCAATCCCGGTGCCGCGTTCTCGCTGGCCACCGGCATGACATGGCTGCTGGCACTGCTCGCGATCGCGGTCGTCGTGGTGATCATCTGGCTGGCGCCGAAACTGCGGTCGCCGGGTTGGGCGGTGGGCCTCGGCCTGGTGCTCGGCGGCGCCTGCGGCAACCTGGTCGACCGCATCTTCCGCGCCCCCGGCCCGCTGCAGGGGCACGTGGTGGACTTCCTGTCGTTGTTCGCGCCGGGCGGGGCGGTGTGGCCGGTGTTCAACGTCGCCGACAGCTGCATCGTCTGCGGCGGCATCCTGGTCGTGCTGCTGTCGCTGCTGGGCCGGGACTACGACGGCACCGTGCACCGCCGGAAGAAGGCTGCGGAGAAGTGAGCGATCTCCGAACCCTGCCGGTGCCCGAAGGGCTGGACGGCATGCGGGTGGACTCGGGCCTCTCGAAGCTGCTGGGGCTGTCCCGCAGCGCGGTCGCGTCGCTGGCGGAGTCCGGTGATGTGCTGCTCGACGGCAACCCGGCGGGCAAGTCGGACCGGCTGGTCGCCGGGGCGTGGCTGGAGGTGTCGCTGCCCCCGGCCGAACAACCGCTGCAGATCGTCGCGGTGCCGGTGGAGGGGCTGCGGATCCTGCACCAGGACGACGACATCGTGGTGGTGGACAAGCCGGTCGGTGTCGCGGTGCACCCCAGCCCCGGCTGGGAAGGGCCGACGGTGGTCGGCGGGCTCGCCGCGGCGGGCGTGCGCATCGCGACCTCCGGTGCCGCCGAACGGCAGGGCGTCGTGCACCGGCTCGACGCGGGCACCACCGGGGTCATGGTCGTCGCCAAGAGCGAGCACGCCTACTCGGTGCTCAAGCGGGCGTTCAAGGAACGCACCGTCGACAAGCGCTACCGCGCCGTGGTGCAGGGCCATCCCGATCCGAGCCGCGGCACCATCGACGCGCCGATCGACCGGCATCCGCGCCACGACTACAAGTTCGCGGTCGTCACCGGCGGCAAGCCCAGCATCACCCACTACGAGACGGTGGAGGCCTTCCGGGCGGCGTCGCTGGTGGACGTGAAGCTGGAAACCGGCCGCACCCACCAGATCCGGGTGCACTTCGCGGCGATCAAGCACCCCTGCGTCGGCGATCTCACCTACGGCGCGGACCCGGTGCTGGCCCGACGTCTCGCTATTACCAGGCAGTGGTTGCACGCACGCGGCCTCTCCTTCGAGCACCCGTCCGGCGGATGGGTGAGCTTCGAAAGCGAGTACCCGGCCGATCTTCAGCACGCGCTGGACGCGCTGCGCGATCAGGACGGCTGATTTGGGTACGGTGGCGGGCAAGCCTGCGACGACAAAGGGGGCTTGATGGCACAGTCGCGATCGTTCGAGGGATCGGACGCACCAACGCCGCCCAGCGGCATGCCGGTGATCGACCCCGGTTCCGACTCGGAAACCCCACCGGCCGGTTTCAGCAGCCTCGGTGACGTGATCAGCGCCGAGGACGTCGGCAGTGCGCCGCCGTCGGTGTTCGGCGCCCCGGAACCGGAGCGCTCGCCCGACAACGCGGGCGAGTGGCCGACGCTGCAGTACCGCAGCCGCGACAAACCCGAGAGGGCCAGGCGCAACAACCCGCTGGACTTCTTCCGCCGCGACAAGCAGTGATCACCAGAGCTCCTCCGCTGGACTCGGTTTGCGGTGCGGGTGGCGAACCCGGCGATTTCGCGCGAAATCGCCCACCTCAGCCGAGGTGGTCGACCCGGCCACTGGAAGACAGGCACCCAGACGCCGTCTCGGCTGCGGGATCCCCGACATCGTGCGTTCCGGTCGTGGCGGGTCTCGCAGCGAACGTCAGTGGGCAGCGTCTGAGAACCCGCGGCGGTGCAAGTTGCGGAGTGGGCAAGCGGCTTCGCGCGTGCACCGGATGAGCTGCTGCCGTCGTGGTCAGAGCGCTTTGAGCTCTTCGACCACCGCGCGGACCGAGGACTTGGCGTCGCCGAAGAGCATCGTCGTCTTCGGGTCGGTGTAGAGCGGGTTGTCCACGCCCGCGAAACCCGCTCGCATCGAGCGCTTCAGCACGACGACCGCCTTGGCCTGGTCGACGTTGAGGATCGGCATGCCGTAGATCGGGGAGTTCGGGTCGCTGCGGGCCGCCGGGTTGGTGACGTCATTGGCGCCGATCACCAGCGCGACATCGGTGCGGGCGAACTCGTCGTTGATCTCGTCCATCTCCTTGAGCTGCTCGTAGGGCACGTCGGCCTCGGCGAGCAGCACGTTCATGTGACCGGGCATCCGGCCCGCCACCGGGTGGATCGCGTAGTCGACGGCAACTCCCCGCTCCGCCAACAACTTCGCCATGTCCTGCACGGCGTGCTGGGCCTGCGCCACCGCCATGCCGTAGCCGGGCACGACGATCACCTGCCCGGCGTAGGCGAGTTGGATCGCCACGTCGGCCGCGCTCGCGGCGCGCACCGAACCGCCCGCGGCCACCGCAGCCGTCGTCCCGCCACTACCGAACCCGCCCGCGATGATCGACGGGATCGACCGGTTCATCGCCTTGGCCATCTGGTCGGTGAGGATCGAACCGGACGCGCCCACCAGCATGCCCGCCACGATCATCGCGGTGTTGCCCAACGCCAGCCCGGCCGCTGCCGCCGACAGCCCGGTGAACGCGTTGAGCAGCGACACGACCACCGGCATGTCGGCGCCGCCGATCGGCAGCACCACCGCGATCCCGGCTATCCCGGCCAGCACCAGCAGCGCGACGAACACCAGCTCGGTGCCCGCGCCCAGCCCGATCGCCACCGCGCAGCCGACCGCCCCGACCAACAGCAGGGCGTTCAGCGGCAGTTGCAGGCGGCCGACCGTGATCGGGCGGCCCGGCACGATCTCCTGCAACTTGCCGAAGGCCACCAGGGAACCCCAGAACGAGATCGATCCGATGATCGCGGCGAACAGCGTCGCGACCGGCACGAAGGCGGGTTCGCCGGAGAACCCGGCGGTTTCGCGGAACTCCACCCAGGCCGTGAGCGCCACCGCACCGCCGCCGACGCCGTTGAACAGCGCCACCATCTGCGGCATCGCGGTCATCTTCACCCGCCGCGCGGCAGGCACCCCGATGACCGTGCCGAGCACCAGGCCCGCCACGATCAGCCACCAGTTGCCCAGCCCCGGGGTGAGCAGCGTGGCGACGACGGCTACCACCATCCCGGCCGCCGCGATCGCATTGCCCCGGACCGCGGTGCGCGGACCGGTCAGGCCCATCAGGCCGTAGATGAACAGCGCGAACGCCAGGATGTAGAGCACCGACCGAAGCGTGATCACTTCTCGGCACCCCTGTCCGGCTTGCGCTTGAACATGCCCAACATCCGGTCGGTGACCAGGAATCCGCCGACGACGTTGATGGTGCCGAACACGATCGCCACCAGCGCCAGGAGCCGCGACCCGAGATCGTCCACACCGGACCCCAGCACCAGCACGCCGCCGAGCAGCACGATGCCGTGGATGGCGTTGGTGCCGGACATCAGCGGGGTGTGCAGCGTGTTCGGCACCTTCGAGATCACCGCGAAGCCGACGAACCCCGCCAACACCAGGATCGCCAGATCAGCCAGGAACATCGCTCCTCCTCCCGTTCAGCCGATCGTGTATGAGCGAAGGGCACCTTTGACCGAGTAAGCCGGTCAAAGGTGCCCTTCACCTGGTTTTGGTGCTTGTGTCTGGTCGGGCGACGTTATGCAGGTGGCGGCCAGGATTTCGTCTTCGAAGTCGGGGGCGAGGTGGTCGTTGACGAGCATCAGTTCCAGTAGTGCCTGGACGTTTCGGGCGTAGAGCTCGCTGGCGTGTTCCGGCATGGTCGCCGCGAGGTTCAGCGGGGTGGCGATGGTGATCTCGTGGTCCACCACGGTTCGCCCCGGCTCGCTCAGCTCGCAGTTGCCGCCCGCCGGGCCCGCCAGGTCGACGATCACGCTGCCCGGTCGCATCCGGCGCACCGCGTCGGCCGGAACCAGCTTCGGGGCCGGGCGGCCCGGCACCGAAGCGGTGGTGATCACCACGTCGAAACCGCTGATCGCCGCGTTCAGGCGATGGGTCTGCTCGGCGCGTTCCGCCGGGGTCAGCTCGCGGGCGTAGCCGCCCTCGCCGACCGCCGCCACGCCCAGGTCCAGCCACTTCGCGCCCACCGAACGCACCTGGTCGGCGACCTCCGGGCGCACGTCGTAGCCGGTGGTGCGGGCACCGAGCCGCTTCGCGGTCGCCAACGCCTGCAGCCCGGCGACCCCCACCCCGAGCACCAGCACCGATGCGGGCTTCACGGTGCCCGCCGCGGTGGTCAGCATCGGGAAGAACCGGGTGCATTCGCTGGCCGCCAGCAGCACGGCCCGGTATCCGGCGACGTTGGCCTGCGACGACAGCGCATCCATCGACTGGGCTCGGGAGATGCGCGGCACCGACTCCAGCGCGAAACCCCGCACCCCGGCCGCGCGCAGCCGCCGACCGAGGTCCGGGTCGTCGGGCGGCGCCAGGAACCCGATCAGCACCGATCCGGCCGACAACCGACCGATCTCCGCGGCACTCGGCGCGGCGACCTTCACCACCACATCGGCCGACCACGGATCGCCGATGCTCGCCCCCGCCTCGGCGAAGGCGTCGTCCGGGATCAGCGCGGCCCGCCCGGCACCGGCCTCGACGACGACCCGGAGGCCCTGCGCGCACAACCGCTGCACCACGCCGGGGACCAGCGCGACCCGGCGTTCACCCGGCACCGTCTCGCGCGGCACACCGACGCTGGTGCGACCGTCCTCAGGAGAGGTCATGTACCCAGGTGTCCACAGCAGACCGCAAACCGCAAGAGCACACGCCCGTTCGGCCGCCGCGATCACCCGCACCGCCACGCGCGACGGGTTCGACGACCGGCCTCAGAGGTCGGTGATGTCCCAGGTCAGGGTGCGCTGGTCGTCGCCGGGGCGGGGGGTCCAGCGGACCGCGGTGAGTTCGGTGGGCTCCGGGAGCACGTACACCGTGTGGCCGCCCGCGGTCTCGCCGGGCGCCACGCCGATGCGGTGCGGCGGGCGGGAGGACAGCGACACCGGAGCCTTCGACACCGCGGAGCCGTCCTTGGCGATCAGCTCCAGGTACAGGTCGGGCAGCGAGGCGAACGGCGTCGCCCCGCGATTGGTCAACTCGGTGTGCACGACGACCGAGCGCTCGCCGTCCTGCAGTTCGTAACCGGCTGCGGTGAAAAGGAAATCGGCCGGATCCACGACCTCGACGAGCATGATGGTGATCCGCTCGCCCTCCAGGCCCTCGACGTCGAGCTTGCTGCCGACCTTGCCGATGCGCACCGGCGGCTGGGGCGCGGGCTGGCCTGGCCACTGCTGGTCACCGCGCGCCCACGAGGCCGATCCCGGCGGTCCCCAGACGTTCATCGGGTCCTGCGGGCCGGGCGGGGGCGGCTGCGGTTGGAACGAAGCTGGTGGCGGGCCTGTCGGGACGAACCGCTGCGGGCCGCTCGGTCCGCCGTAGGCGGGCGTCGGGTAGCCGCCGGTGGGCGTCGGATAGCTGCCGGAAGGCATCGGGTAGTTGCCGGAGGGCTGCGGGTAAGGACCGGAGTGCTGCACCTGGTGGCCGCCGCTGCCCGACCCGGAGACCTGGTACGGCCCGCTGGCCATGTTCTGCGCGGCCCACTGCTGCGCGGCCGCGACCGCGTTGCGGATCCCCTGGGCATCGCATTCGACACCGACGATCAGCGGTAGACCGGTCGTGGACAGGGCCGCGAGGCGCGCGGCTACCTCACGCACATCCATGCCGAGCCGACCGGCGATCTCGGGAACCGCCGCACGGCCCATCTCGGCGACGACGCTCAGCAGACGTACGTCCACGGGATCAGGGCCAGCCACGTCGTGCCACGCTACCCGCTCCGCCCGCGCACCGCGTCAACGGCACGGCCTTTCGCGCGCGGCGTGTGCGGCTGCGCGGGCGATTTCGCGCGAAATCGCCCGGCCCACCGGGATCGAAGGCGGACCCCGCAGAGCCGGTCGCCTGCCAGCTCGCCGGGCGCGTTGGGTGCGCCGAGTGCTCGTGGTCACGAGGCAACATCGCGCAACGCCGGGGGAATCTCCGATCGCGTCGGGGGCGGGAGCTAGGCTGGCAGCTCTTCCCAGAGCCGCCGCGAAGGAGGACTTCCCAGTGCCTGTCGACCCCTTCGTCCACCTGCACGTGCACACCGAGTACTCGATGCTCGACGGTGCGGCGAAAGTGGGGGCGCTGTTCGCCGAAGCGCAACGGCTGGGCATGCCCGCGGTCGGCATGACCGACCACGGCAACATGTTCGCCGCGGACGAGTTCTACCAGCAGGCGAAGAAAACCGGCATCAAGCCGATCATCGGCATCGAGGCCTACCTGGCGCCGAGCAACCGGTTCCACAAGAAGCCGGTGTTCTGGGGCGAGGCCAAGCAGCGCGGCGCCGACGAGTTCGGTGAGGGCGGCGACGTTTCCGGCGCGGGCGCGTACACGCACATGACGATGCTGGCGGCCAACGCCACCGGCCTGCGCAACCTGTTCACGCTGTCCAGCCGGGCCAGTTTCGAGGGCTACTACCGCAAGCCGCGCATGGACCGCGAGCTGATCAGCGAGCTCTCCGAAGGCATCATCGCCACCACCGGCTGCCCGTCCGGCGAGGTCCAGACCCGGCTGCGGCTGCGGCAGTTCGACGAGGCGCTGCAGGCGGCGGCCGACTACCGGGACATCTTCGGCAAGGACAACTTCTTCCTGGAGCTGATGGACCACGGCCTGCCGATCGAGCGCTCGGTGCGCGAGGGCCTGCTCAGGATCGCCAAGGAACTGGACCTCAAGCCGCTGGCGACCAACGACAGCCACTACGTCACCGCAGACCAGGCCGAGTCGCACGGCGCGCTGCTGTGCGTGCAGTCCGGCAAGACGCTCAGCGACGAGAGCCGGTTCAAGTTCGACGGCGACGGCTACTACCTGAAATCCGCCGCGGAGATGCGCGAGTACTGGGACAAGGAGGTGCCGGGCGCGGCGGACAACACGCTGCTGATCGCCGAGCGCGTCGAGTCCTACGAGGACGTCTGGAAGTTCCAGGACCGGATGCCGCGGGTGACCGACGGCACCGGCAAGACCGAGCGCGATCTGCTGGCCGCCGAGATCGAGCAGTACCTGCCCACCCGCTACCCGGACGGCCCGACCGAGGAGTGCCGGGAGCGGATCCGGATCGAGCTGGACGTGCTCGACACCAAGGGCTACTGCGCGTACTTCCTGGTCGTCGGTGACCTCACCCGGTGGGCCAAGTCGCAGGGCATCCACGTCGGTCCGGGCCGTGGCTCGGCGGCGGGCTCGCTGCTGGCCTACATCCTGCACATCACCAACCTCGACCCGCTGGAACACGGGCTGATCTTCGAGCGGTTCCTGAACCCGGAGCGCGACTCCCCGCCGGACATCGACCTCGACTTCGACGACCGGCGCCGCGACGAAGTGCTGCAGTACGCCATCAACAAGTACGGCCGGGACAAGGTGGCCCAGGTCATCACCTTCGGCAAGATCAAGACCAAGGCGGCGATCAAGGACGCGGCGCGGGTGCACCACGGCCAGCCCGGCTTCGCCATCGCCGACAAGATCTCCAAGGCGCTGCCGCCGCCGATCGCGGCCAAGGACATCCCGCTGTCGGGCATCGTGGACCCGCAGCACGAGCGCTACACCGAGGCCGCCGAGGTCCGCAGCCTGATCGAGACCGACCAGACGGTGTCGCAGATCTTCGACACCGCGCGTGGCCTGGAAGGTCTGATCCGCAACGCCGGGGTGCACGCGTGCGCGGTGATCCTGTCCTCGCAGCCGCTGCTGGGCACGGTGCCGCTGTGGGCCAGGGACGACGGTTCGATCATCACCGGCTGGGACTACCCGTCGTGCGAGGCCATCGGCCTGCTGAAGATGGACTTCCTGGGGCTGTCCAACCTCACCATCCTCGGTGACGCGCTGAAGATGGTGCAGGAGAACCACGGCGTCGACATCGACCTGTCGACGCTGGGGCTGGACGACAAGACCACCTACGAGATGCTCGCCCGCGGGGAGAGCCTGGGAGTGTTCCAGTTCGAAGGTGGCGGCATGCGCGAGCTGCTCAAACGCCTGCAACCGACCGCGTTCGGCGACCTGGTGGCGGCCAACGCGCTGTACCGGCCGGGGCCGATGGATGTCAACGCGCACCTCGACTACGCCGACCGCAAGAACGGTCGCAAGGAGATCGAGCCGATCCATCCCGATCTGGAGAAGGATCTGCGCGACATCCTCGACGAAACGTACGGCCTGATCGTTTACCAAGAGCAGATCATGGCGATCGCGCAGAAGGTGGCCGGTTACAGCCTCGGTCGAGCGGACATCCTGCGCCGCGCGATGGGCAAGAAGAAGAAGTCGGTCCTGGACCAGGAATTCGAGGGCTTCCACGCCGGTATGCAGGCCAACGGCTACCGCGACGAGGCCATCACCAAGCTCTGGGAGACGGTGCTGCCCTTCGCCGGTTACGCGTTCAACAAGTCGCACGCGGCCGGTTACGCCCTGGTGGCGTACTGGACGGCGTACCTGAAGGCCAACTACCCGGCCGAGTACATGGCCGCGCTGCTGACCTCCAACGGCGACAACAAGGACAAGATGGCGGTCTACCTCGCCGAATGCCGCCGGATGGGCGTCAAGGTGCTGTCCCCGGACGTCAACGACTCCAAGGACACCTTCGCCGCCGTCGGCTCCGACATCCGCTTCGGGATGAGCGCGATCCGCAACGTCGGCTCCAACGTGGTGGCCACGATCGTCAAGACCCGCACCGAGAAGGGCCGCTACAGCTCGTTCACCGATTTCCTGGACAAGTCGGAGATCCTGGCCTGCAACAAGCGGGTCATCGAATCGCTGATCAAGGCCGGTGCGTTCGACTCGCTGGGGCACACCCGGATGTCGCTGGTCCAGCACCACGAAGCCGCGGTGGACGCGGTGATCGGGCTCAAGCGGCAGCAGGCGATGGGCCAGTTCGACCTGTTCGGGGCGGATCCTTCGGAGGCCAGCGCGGAGGCCTCGCCGCTGGCGCACCTGACGTTCACCGTGGAGGAATGGCCGCGCAAGCAGCTGCTCTCCTACGAGCGGGAGATGCTGGGCCTGTACGTCTCGGCGCACCCGCTGGACGGGGCGGAGCGGCTGCTCGCGCCCTACCAGGACACCGGGATCGCCGAGTTGGTCGGTGGCGAGCGGGAGTTCGGCGGCGGCAAGGAGCAGCTCAAGATCGCCGGGATGATCTCGGGAATCCAGCGCCGCATCAACAAGAACGGCCACCCGTGGGCGATCGTCACGCTGGAGGACCTGGACGCCAGCGTTGAGGTGCTGTTCTTCCCGAAGTCCTACGAGATGTACTCCGACTGCCTGGTGGAGGACACCGCGCTGGCGGTCAAGGGCCGCATCAACGAGCGGGAGGGCACGATCAGCGTGTTCGCCTCGGACGCGGTGCCGGTGGACATCTCGGCGGCCGAGACCGATCCGGGCACCAGCCCGGCGTTCGTGATCAAGGTGCCGGTGGGGCGGGTCGACCAGTCCCTGGTGGCGGAGCTCAAGCGCACGCTGCGGGCCCATTCCGGCGCCACCCCGGTGCACCTCAAGCTGCAAACCCCGCGCGGCACCACCCGCCTGGCCCTGTCCAGCGACTTCTTCGTGTCCACCGAAAACGGCCTCCAGGGCGAACTGAAGGGCCTGCTGGGCGCGGGCTGCTTCGAGGCGTACTGACGAGGGCGGTAACCACGGCTGGTGGCCAGCTGTGATTACGGCATCTGACCAGCGGAAGCAGGGCCTTGGTGGTTGTCAGGTCGTTTCGAACCCCGGCGCGTTGCCGCTGCTCAGGCGGAAACCCGCCGCGCTCGGTGTTGCGCCGTTCGGTCGAGGTCGATGCGGCGGAACGGGCGTACTGCTGAGGGGTCTCTCAGGGCCATGTGACAGCCGGACGTGAACGGTGTTCACTGGAATTCCGGGTCAACGCTGCCGAACGCGAAGGAAGCCGATGTCCACCACCGAGGCGCTCACCGAACTACCCGTTTTCGATGCCGAGTTCGTGCGGGACCTGCACGCCCGGTTCGAGCACATGCGGGCTGCCGCACCGGCACAGCGGATGGTCACCCAGCACGGCCTGCCGGTCTGGGTGATCCTGCGATACGCCGAGGCGCGCGCCGCGCTGGCCGATCCCCGGTTCAGCAAGCAGGCCACCCGCACCCAAGAGGTGATCAGCGCGAAGCTGCCGCCGGATGCCGACCGTCGGGAGTTCACCAGTGAGCTCACCGAGCACATGCTGAACATGGACCCGCCGGACCACACCAGGCTGCGCAAGCTGGTGGTCAAGGCATTCACCGCGCGCCGGGTGGAAAGCATGCGACCGCGCGTCGAGCAGATCTCCGAGGAACTGCTCGACGAGATGGTCGGGAAGTCCGAAGTGGACCTGCTGGACGCGTTCGCGTTCCCGCTGCCGATCCGGGTGATCTGCGAGCTGCTCGGGGTGGACGAGACCCGCCGCGACGACTTCCGGGCCTGGACCAACACCCTGCTGGACGCCTCGGACCAGGAAGCGGCCCACGCCGCTGGCGGGGCGATGGCCCAGTACCTGGTCGAACTCATCGAGACCAAGCGCCGGGAACCGGCCGATGACCTGCTCACCGCGCTGATCGAAGCCACCGAGGACGAAGACCGGCTCAGCGAGCCGGAACTGATCTCGATGGTCTTCCTGCTACTGGTCGCCGGGCACGAGACGACGGTCAACCTCATCGGCAACGGTGTGCTGGCCCTGCTGCGCAGCCCCGAGCAGTGGGCGGCGCTGCGGGCGAACCCGGAGCTGGTGACCGGTGCGGTCGAGGAGGCGCTGCGCTTCGACGGTCCGGTGATCCACGGGACGTTCCGGCACACCACCGAGCCGGTGGACGTCGGCGGCGTGCTGATCCCGGAGGGTGAGATCGTCTGGGTGGGGCTGACCGCGGCGAACAACGACCCGGAGCGCTTCCCGGAGCCGGAGCGCTTCGACATCACCCGCGACACGCAGGGGCACCTCGCCTTCGGCCACGGCATTCACTTCTGCCTCGGCGCGCAGTTGGCCCGCTTGGAAGCGCAGGTCGCGCTGCGCCAACTCGTCGAGCGTTTTCCGGACTTGCACGGCACCAGCGCGCTGGACGACGTGCAGTGGCGCTTCAGCACGCTGATCCACGGCCTGCGCGAACTGCCCGTCCACCCCGCAGCGGACTGACCTCCCAGCGACGACCTCTGGTCACGCCGGTCGATCGCCTTCGTGCGGCGGCGAACCATCGCCGCCGCACCGGCGATCGAGCGGATCAGCGCAGGGCGATGATGGTGTACGGGCCGACCTCGCGCTTGGTGAAGGCCGGGGAGTCGAACACCGCCGGATCGAAGTAGACGTCGTAGTCCCGGACGTTCGGCAGCTGCGGGAAAGCGTCGTCCTTCAACTGCAGCACCAGCTTCCCGGCCTGGTCCTCCGGAAAGTCCACAGTGGAATACCGGTTCGCCGGGTTGTTCAGGATGAAGACGTTGGGCGTCTTGAACCGGCTGCTGTGCAGCATGTCCAGCAGTTCGTCGCTGGTCTTCGCCGTGGTCCACCGCTGGATCTCGGCGGCCCGCTCGGCGTAGTCCGCCAGCGGGTTGGCGTAGTGCGGCGTCTCCTGCTGGAAACCCCAGTACGGCTTGAAGGACATCAGCTTGTAGTCGGTGCTCAGCAGCAGGTTCTGCGTTGGCTCGCGCCCGGTCAGCTCGGCGATCGCGCGGATCTCGTCATCGGTCCACGAGCCGAGTTGGGCCGGGTCCCGCTGCCCCATCGCGTTGTCACCGGTGGGGTAGTAGTCCTGGTAGGCGCGCTCGACCGAATCCTGCAACGCCAGGCCGATCGCGCCCTGGTTGATGGTGATCGCGCCGAGCAGCCCCAGCGCGCAGCCGACCATGCTGATCCGCAACGCGTACCGGGCGTCGAGCTTGCGCCGCAGATAACCGATCAGTTCGAGCAGCCCGAAGACACCGCCGACGGCCAACGTCACGTCGAGGATCACGTTGAGGCGGAACGCCAGCAGCGTCGTCTTGGCGATCAGCGCCAGCGTCGACAGCACGAACCAGCCGTAGACCGCGATCACGATGGTGAGCATCGCGGCAGCCACTTCGCTGCGTCGACACCGCAACAGCAACCACACCAGACCCGCCAGGCACAGCACCCCGAATGCGGTGCCCTGCAACATCGGCACCGGCAGGAACGCGCCGTCCGACGGCAGGTAGTGCTGTGCGGCGCTGCGCGGGTTGGCCAGCAGGAAGTGCGTCGCGAGCAGGTACGGCAACCAAACCAGCAGCGCTATGACCAGGCTGACGATGCCGATCGGCAGCAACCGCAGGAACAACTGCCGCACCGTCGGCCGGAGCGCCTGCCCCTGGTGCACCCGGAACGCGCCGATGAGGACCGCCATCAGCACGACCATCAGCACCGCGAACGCGAAGTGCAGGGTGTAGGTGATGGCCGCGAAACCCACGTAGCCGCCGATGCACACCAACGTCCACCGCGGCGTGCTCTCCTGCCTGCGCAGCGCGTGCCAGGCCAGCACCGCGACCGGGGCCAGCCACGCCGCCGACGGCCACGCGTAGGGCTCTTCGATGCCGTGCAGCATCCCGGCCAGCGCCGTCACCACCGCGGCCAGCAGCGCGAGCCGACGTCGCACCACGACGCTCCACAGCGTGAAGGTGACGACAGCGGTCACCGCGACCCAGGCCAGCGCATAGGGCTTGTACGCCGCCCAGCCCTCCCAGCCGATGAGGTTCGCGAACCGGCCGCCCAGCCAGAACCAGCCGCCCGGGTAGTAGGGCGAGGTGTCGGCGTAGTTCATGTCCGCCAGGCCAGGGGTGGCGGCCATCCGCGTCATGTACTGCATGCGGAACCCGTTGTCCACAGAGGACCCACCGTAGTAGAACCTGGTGGACTGCAAGGGAATGGCCAACGCGAGCGTGCTGAACGCGCTCAGCGCTGCCCAGACGCCCAGCAGCCGCGCCCAACGCGGCGAACGGCGATGTCCGAACGCCAGCAACAGGAACAGCACGGCCAGCACCAGCGCGCTGCCCACCACGGCGAGCGCTTCCGGCGCGTAGCTGGGTTCGCTGATGCCAAAGTGCACGACGGCGAACTGCAGCAGCAGGCTCACCACCGCCGCCACGATCGCGCTCAGCAGCAGTTCGACCACGGTGCCGCGCAGCGGCAGCCGGACGGCCGAGTTCTGCTGCGGTTCGTCGATCGGGCTCGGTCCGGTCAACAGCGGACTCGGCAGGATTCCCGCCATTCACGCGTCCTTCGGCGTAGCTGACGTGGGGGCTCGCGCAGAATAGTTGATGCGCGCCGCGCACCCCGCCATCGGGTGATGCGGGGATGACGAGGTGGAGCGCTAGGGTGGCGAAGCAACCAATCGTGGTGGCTGGTAGGAGGAGGTCGGCGGGTGGCGGACAGCCCGGTGGAGTCCAGCGGCACGCGCGCCGCCCCGGAGCGGATCGCGTCTGCGACCGGGTCCGAGAACCTGTTCGTCCGACTCGTCGCGCCAGCACCCCGCGTGGTCGTCAAGGCCGACCTGTTGCCCGCGGTGAGTGCGTTGTCCCTGGTCGCGCTGCTTGGTCTGCCGATCGGCTGGGTGTGGTCGCGGCTGGCGCCGCCGCAGGAGAGCGTGCTCGGCGAACAGGGCACGCTGACGCCGCTGTTGGTGGAGAGCTACCACGACTTCGACGCGATCGCGATCTTCGCGCTGCTCGCCTTCGCCGCCGGGCTGCTGACCGCGGCGGTGTTGTGGCTGCTGCGCGGTCGGCGCGGCCCGGTGCTGCTCATCGCCGGTGCGCTCGGGTCGCTGGTCGCATCTTGGCTGGGCATCCAGCTGGGCGCCTCGTTCGCCGCCGGGCTGTACGCGATGCCGTCGAACCCGCGGCTCGGCGACCTGATCGCGATCGCCCCGGAGATCAACACGCACTGGGTGCTGCTGACCCAACCGCTGGGTGTCGCTCTCGGCTACGGCCTCGCCGCCTCCTGGAACGGCCTGGACGACCTCGGCCGCCGCCTCGGCTGAGAACGCGGCGATTTCGCGCTTGGATTCGACACCCGGCTTGACCTGACCGGCAAAAGCCCGATTGGGAGCCCTAGTGAGGGTTCCCAGGTCAAGCCTTCTCGGGTTGTGTTGCGTTGACCCCTCGCGATCAAGCGAGAAATGACCGCCGCTCTCTCGCGAAATGGTGTGCGGGAGGGGTCAGTTCGGGGCGCCGCGGAAGGTTTCGGTGATCTGCTTCAGCGTGTCGACGGAAACCGCGTCCGGCACGTTCTGGTCGGCGGCCGCGATGAACACCACCGAGCTCTCCCCGTCGCTGTTGGTCGCGAGCACGCTGACCGCGACCGACGCGGCGTCGCAGGGGCCGGGGGTGGGCAGCGTGACCAGCGCGGTGACCCGAACGGCGGGCGTGGTGCCCCCGGCGAGCCGCAGCTGCTCCACCGGGCCCGGCACGATCATCGGCGCCTGACCGTCCCGCGTGTAGGCGAGCGTGGCGAACTTCTGCAGGGTTTCGCTGGCGACTGCGGTGTCGTCCGGGCCCTTGCGCGCGGTCGCGCCCGAGGTCGCGCGGTAGCTGTTGGCGTCGCCGGGGCAGAAGCCGAGCTGGTAGTCGGCCACCCCGGTCATCGTCACCGGGTCGTCGGGCGGGCCGATGCCGTGGATGTTGTCCGGATTGGGGTCCAGCTCCCAGCCCGGTGGCACGTCGTAGACGGCACCTCGCTTGGGCACGGTCACCACCTGCCAACCGGCTACGACCGGTGTCAGGTTGGGGTTGGCCACCGACGTCGGCGATGTCGCGCTGCTGGTGGGCTGGGTCGGTGTGCTGGTGCTGGTGGGGGGTGCGGTCGGCGCGGCCTGGTCCCCGCCGCTGGCGCTGAGCACGACGACCGTGGTGACGATGGCGATCACCGCGACGGCGGCGAGCGCGATCGCGGCGATCAACGGCCCGCGGCGCTTGCCCGGCGGCGTCGGTGGCGGCGGATAGCCACCGGGCATGTTCGGGTAGGCGGGTGGCGGCTGCTGGGGTTGGGAGAACGCCCCGAAACCCTGGTACTGCCTGCCGGGCTGCGGTCCCGATGCCCCGGGACCACCGGCCACCGGCTGCCCGGTGCGCGGATCGTACGGCTGCCGGTACTCGCTGGAACCCCAATTGCCCGGTGAAGACATGCGGCGATCTTAATGCCTGCCCCAGAACTCCCTTTGCGAGCTGAGGTCGTGAGTGGTTTTCCGGTAAGAACCCGGCGCACTCACTCACAAGCCGATCCCGACACCAGACGGCAGCACGTTGGGCACCGACCTCGCGATCACTCAGCTGAGTGATGAGTGAAGGGCACCTTTTACCGGCATAGTCGGTCAAAGGTGCCCTTCACCTCGAAAAATTCGCGCGGGTGGGTTAGTTGACGCTGGTTTGTTGGGCGAATTCGGTGAGCGGGGCTGGGACGGCGCGGAGTTCGCGGAGGAATTCCGCTTCGCGCAGTAGTAGGCGCCGGATGTTGCGCAGGCGTACCAGTGGATCGGTTTCGGTGAGGAGTTCCTGGCGGTCTTCCACGGTCAGCACGCAGTCGTCGGCCAGCAGGTAGGAGAGCTCTGGTGCGTCGGCGTCGGCGCCGGGCATTTCGCGTGGCCCGCCGCGCAATCCGGTGGCGTGGTAGCGCTGGTAGGCGGAGCGGGCGGCGGTGGTGAGGTGCTCGCGGCGCGCTGGCGAGTCGTCTTCCGGGGTGGTGTCCGGCAGCCACTGGATGTTGGCCATCAGGTACGGCGCGGCGCTGCGATCGATCTGCAGCAGGCGGAACCGCCGTTCACCAGCGGCGCTGACGTCGTAGCGCCCGCCGGGCAACTGCCGCACCTGGTCCAGCCGCGCCGAGCAGCCCACGTCGTACATCGAGTCCACGTTGTCCTCGCCGACTTCCCAACCCTGCCTGATCGCCACCACGCCGAACAGGCGGTCCGGCAGGTCCTCGTGCACCAGGTCGGTGACCAGCTGCCGGTAGCGCGGCTCGAAGATGTGCAGCGGCAGGTGACCGCCCGGGAGCAGCACGGTGCCCAGCGGGAACAGCGGCAGCATGTCCATCACGTGCCCAACCTACTTCCCCAGCGTCGGCGGAGCAGCATTGCCGATGTTGCGGGAGCCCGCTCAGACCGGCGGCCGGAACACCGCGAAGGGATCCGTGACCTGCAGGTCGCGTGAGGTGAACTGGAACAGCGCGGGTGGGCGGCCGCCCGCAGGCCCGGCGGGCACCGTGCGACCGGTGGGTTCCAGCACGCCGCGCCGGGACAGCACGCGTTGCAGGTTGGTCGCCGCGACCTGGTAGCCGAGTGCGGCGGAGTAGATCCGGCGCAGCTCCGAGACGGTGAACTCGGCGGGGGCCAGCGCGAAGCCGATGTTGGTGTAGGACAGCTTGGCGCGCAGCCGATCCCGTGCGGCCAGCACGATCCGCTGGTGGTCGAAGGCGGTGGCGGGCAGGGCGTCCACCGGATGCCATCGGGTGTCGGCGGGCACTTCGGGGTCGGTGTCGGACGGGACGAGCCCGAGGAACGCGGTGGCCACCACCCGACGGCCGGGCACCCGGTCCGGGGCGCTGAACACCGAGAGCTGCTCGACGTGGGAGAGCTTGTGCACGTCGACCTTCTCGGCCAGCTGCCGCCGGATGGAGCTCTCCACGTCTTCGGTGGCGGCCAGCCGCCCGCCGGGCAGCGACCAGCGGTGCAGATGGGGTTCCTGGGCGCGCTGCCAGAGCAGCACTTCCAGCCGGTCGTCGCGCACCTGGAGCACCCCGGCCAACACCTCGTGACCAACGTCGCTCTTGTTCGGACAACTCCCAGTGTTACGATATGGCACGTTTTCGATTCTAAGGCGAAAACCTCGGAGCGGTTGATCCGGGGTGCTAGCGGAGCTTCCGGGTGAGCCGTTCCGGAGGATCCGGCGAGGAGGACGAGATGGCCACGACCGCGACTTGGGAGCGCACCGACGCCGGTTACACGGGTGTGCAGCCGACGGCGGACTGGGCGCGCGAGGTCCGCAGGCTGGCCGACGAGCGGGATGCCGTGCTGCTCGCGCACAACTACCAGTTGCCCGAGATCCAGGACGTCGCCGACCACACCGGCGACTCGCTGGCGTTGAGCCGGCTCGCGGCGAACAGCGCCGCGAGCACGATCGTCTTCTGCGGCGTGCACTTCATGGCCGAAACCGCGAAGATCCTCGGCCCGGACAAGACCGTGCTCATCCCGGACGCGCGCGCCGGTTGCTCGCTGGCCGACTCGATCACCGCCGAACAGCTGCGCGCCTGGAAGGCCGAGCACCCGGGCGCTGTCGTGGTGTCCTACGTGAACACCACGGCCGAGGTGAAGGCGGAGACCGACATCTGCTGCACCTCGTCGAACGCGGTGGACGTGGTGCGCTCCGTCCCGGCCGACCGCGAGGTGCTGTTCTGCCCCGACCAGTTCCTCGGCGCGCACGTCCGGCGCGAGACCGGCCGGGAGAACCTGCACGTCTGGGCCGGTGAGTGCCACGTGCACGCCGGGATCAACGGTCCGGAGCTGGCCGAGCGGGCGGCCGCCAACCCGGACGCCGACCTGTTCATCCACCCCGAGTGCGGCTGCGCGACCTCCGCGCTCTACCTGGCCGGGGAGGGCACCGTGGCCAAGGAGCGGGTGAAGATCCTGTCCACCGGCGACATGCTCGACGCGGCGCGGCAGACCGGGGCGCGTTCGGTGCTGGTGGCCACCGAGGTCGGGATGCTGCACCAGCTGCGCCGCGCCGCACCGGAGATCGACTTCCGGGCGGTCAACGACCGGGCGTCCTGCCGGTACATGAAGATGATCACCCCGGCCGCCCTGCTGCGCTGCCTGCGCGAGGGCGCCGACGAGGTGCACGTACCGCTGGACGTCGCCGAGCGCGCGCGGGCCTCGGTCGAGCGGATGATCGCGATCGGCAAGCCGGGAGGCGGCGAATGAGCTGGGAAGCGGGCGCGGATCTGCTCGTCGTCGGTACCGGCGTCGCGGGTCTGACGGCGGCGCTGCGGGCCAGGGAGCTGGGCCTGCGGGTGCTGGTGGTCAGCAAGGACGCCGCCTCGGCGGGCAACACCGGCTGGGCGCAGGGCGGTATCGCCGTGGTCCGCTCCGACGAGCTCGACCCGGGCGACAGCCTGCGCAGGCACGTCGAGGACACGCTCACCGCCGGGGCGGGCTTGTGCTCCCGCTCCGCGGTGCGGGACATCCTCGCGGACGGCGCCGCGGCGATCACCCGGTTACGCACGGCCGGTGCGCGCTTCGACACCGGCTCCGACGGCGCGTTGGCGCGGACCCGGGAGGGCGGGCACAGCGCGTTCCGGGTGATCCACTCGGGCGGCGACGCCACCGGAGCGGAGGTCCAGCGCGCGCTGTCGGATGCGGTGCGCGGCGGTGGAATTCCGGTGCTGGAGCAGCATTGCGTGGTCGAACTGCTGCGCGGCGACACCGGAGCCGTGGTGGGTGCGCTGGCGATGGACGCGGAGAGCAGGCCGGGCGTGCTGCACGCCCCGGCGGTGCTGCTGGCCACCGGTGGGCTCGGTCAGCTCTACGCCAGCACCACGAATCCCGATGTGTCCACCGCGGACGGTGTGGCGCTCGCGCTGCGGGCCGGTGCGTCCGTGGCGGATCTGGAGTTCGTGCAGTTCCACCCGACGGTGCTGTACACGCCGGGCGGGGCGCGCGGCCGCCGTCCGCTGATCACCGAGGCGGTGCGCGGTGAAGGCGCGGTGCTGGTGGACGTGCGCGGTCGGCGCGTCATGGAAGGCGCGCACCCGCTGGCCGATCTGGCGCCGCGCGACGTCGTGTCGGCGGCGATCAACCAGCGCGCCGCCGAAACCGGCGCGGAGCACGTGTTCCTCGACGCGACGAGCATCGGCGCCGGGTTCGCCGAGCGCTTCCCGACGGTCTACGCCGCCTGTCGGGCCGCCGGGATCGATCCGGTCCGGGAACCGATTCCGGTGGCCAGCGCCGCGCACTACTCCTGCGGTGGCGTGGTGTCCAGTGTGGACGGACGTACTGCGGTCACCGGGCTCTACGCCGCTGGCGAGGTCGCCTGCACCGGGCTGCACGGCGCGAACCGGTTGGCTTCCAACAGCCTGCTGGAGGGGCTGGTGGTCGGCGGGCGCGCGGCCGAGGCGGTGGCGAAGGACCTGTGCTGCGGGCTGTTGAGCCGCCGGGGCGCCGGTGAGGTCGTCCAGCCCGCGATGGCGGTGGTCGACCGGGACCTGCTGCAGCGCACCATGAGCCGCCACGTCGGCATCGGGCGCGACGACGAAGGTCTCGCGACCGCCACCAGGACGCTCGATCGGGCCGCCGTCGTCCGCCCGCTGCTGACCCGGCAGGCGGTGGAGGACTCGTCGTTGGCGCTGACCGCGCAGGCGCTGCTCGCGGCGGCCCGGCAGCGGGCCGAGTCCCGGGGCTGCCACCGCCGGACCGACTTCCCGGAGACCGACGACCTGCGGTGGCGTCGCAGCACCGTGCTCCGGCTGGACGCCTCGGGGTGGCTGATCCACACCGCGGCCGGGATTGGGAGGACAGCGGCATGACGCTCGACCACGAGGTGGCCCGCGAAGTGGTGCGCACGGCATTGGCCGAGGATCTGCGCTACGGGCCGGATGCGACCACCGAGGCGACGGTCCCGGCGGACGCGATCGCCGAGGCCGGGTTCAACACCCGCCGGGCCGGGGTGCTCGCGGGTCTGCCGCTGGTGCGGCTGGTGCTCGACGAAGTGCTGGGCGCGGACTCCTACACGGTGCTCGCCGAGCGCGCGGACGGCGATGTGCTGGCGCCCGGTGACTGCGTGCTGCGGGTGAAAGCGCCGGTCCGGGGGCTGCTCACGGCGGAACGCACGGCGTTGAACCTGCTGTGCCACCTCTCGGGCATCGCCACCGCGACCGCGCAGTGGGTCGCGGCGGTGGCCGGGACCGGGTGCCGGATCCGGGACAGCCGCAAGACGTTGCCCGGCATGCGGGTGCTGCAGAAGTACGCGGTGCGCTGCGGTGGCGGCGTCAACCACCGGATGGGTCTGGGCGACGCGGTGCTGATCAAGGACAACCACGTGGTGGCGGCGGGCTCGGTGGTCGCGGCGGTGCGCGCCTGCCGCGCCCATGCACCGCAACTGCCGATGGAGGTCGAGGTGTCCACACTGGACGAACTCGATGCGGTGCTGGCGGAAGACGTGGAACTGGTCCTGCTGGACAACTTCACCCCGGCGCAGTGCGCCGAAGCGGTGCGCCGCACCGCGGCGGTGTCGCCGAACACGGAGCTGGAAGCCTCGGGCGGACTGACCCTCGACGTGGCCCGCGCCTACGCCGAAACCGGTGTCCAGTACCTCGCGGTCGGCGGCCTGACCCACTCCTCCCCAGCCCTCGACCTCGGCCTGGACATGTAGTCACCCAGTGGCGACCGGCTCGTCGAAGAGGTCCGCGTCGGGACGATCTTGAGTGGGCCCTGGTGGGTCTTGTGACTCGGAGTTCGGTGGAGATTACCCTTCGTGTCGGCGAGTCGTCGTCGGCGGCTTCGACTGATCTGGGGTTAGGAGAGCTGTGGACACTGTGCAGCCGGAGCGGGTGTTCCCTTCGCCGCTGTTGGGCGGGATCTACCGGGCTCGGCGGCCCACCGGGCCGGTGGTCGGGTTGGTCGTGGTGGTGGCGTGCCTGCTGGTGGGGCAGTCCGTGGTGGCGTTGGTGCTGTTCCCGCTGCTCGGGGTTTCGCCGGAGGTGCTGATGGGCGCCAGCATGGGGCTGGTCGATCAGCTCGCGCTGATGCTCAGCTTCCTCGGCGCGACCGGTTTGCTGGCGCTGTGGATCTGGGGGAAGGAACGCCGCCCGTTCGGCACCGTCGGGTTCTTCCCGGCCTCGCGCGTCGGCATCCACCTGGTGCTCGGCGCTGTCGTCGCCGTGGTGCTGCTGTCCGTGCCGGTGGTCGTGAACATCCTCAGTGGACAGTTCGACGCCGGTGCGCTGCGCACCGCGCAGGTGGGTGCCGCGCTCGTCGCGCTGGTCGGGTTCATCGCGCAGGCCAGCACCGAGGAGATCCTCACCCGCGGCTACCTGATGCAGGTCACCTACCGGAAGTGGGGTCTGACGGCCGCGATCGCCTTCCAGGCCGTGGTGTTCACCGTGCTGCACGGCGTCAACATGAACGTCAGCCTGATCGGCCTGGTCAACATCCTGCTGATCGCCCTGGTGCTGGCGTTCTGGGCGCTGGCCGAGGGCGGCCTGTGGGGGGTGTGCGCCTTCCACGTGGTGTGGAACTGGTGCCAGGGCAACGTGTACGGCATCGAAGTGTCCGGAATGGACATCCAGACGACGATGCTGGACATCAGCGGCACGCCGGGAAGCGCCAACCTCCTCACCGGCGGCGGCTTCGGCATCGAGGGCAGCCTCCTCACCACCGCGGTCCTCGCCCTCGCCACAGCCCTGGCCGCCATCGCCTTCCGCCGCAGGCTCACCACGATGCGGGCGAGGTGAAGGGCACCTTTTACCAAGTTAGTTGGCGAAAGGTGCCCTTCACCTCTCCCCTGAACGGGGAACGGCGGGGTTCAGATCTGGAGGGCGACTTCGTAGGTTTCCACGTTCTGGATGGTTTGGCCGCTGGCGATGGCGGCCCTGCGGCGCATCCGGTTCGCCGCCTCGGCGCTGTCCTTCGCGGCCTGCTCGTCCGCCCAGAACGTCACGGTCATGGCCTTGCCGCTGTCGCGGTCGACCAGGACGTAGGCACCGCGGAAGCCGCCCAGCTGCTGCAGTTCCGGCTGCAGCCGGTCGACGCCCCGGGCGAGCTGGTCGAGCGCGTCGGACGGGCCGGTGTAAGTGCCCACTCGCGCATGCATGCTGGCCCCTCCAATCGCCAGGTGCGGCCAGGATGCGCCCGCCCGGGAGCCATCGCACGTCCGCCGGGCAGCCCGAAGACCTCAGAAACGGCGGTTGGCGAGCACCGGAACGGCTTGCCGGGCCTGCTCGACCTCGGCCGGGTCGAGGTCGACGACCAGAACGTCCGGGGCGTCGGCGAGCTGCGCGTGCACCTGGCCCAGCGGGGTGGCCACCAGGCTGTAGCCGATGCCGGTCGGCGCCTTGCCGCTGGGCTCCCGGCCGACGCTGCGCGGGTCGGCCTGGCCGCAGGCCACCACCCACGACGTCGAGTCCAGCGCGCGGGCGCGCACCAGCAGTTCCCACTGCTCGCGCTTGCCCTCGCCGGAACCCCAGGACGCCGAGGTGACGATCACCGACGCACCCTGGTCGGCCAGCGTCGTGTACAGGCCGGGGAAGCGCACGTCGTAGCAGGTCGTCATGCCGACCTTGGTGCCGCCGAGGTCCACCACGACGGGCTGCGAACCCGGCGCGACGGTCCGCGACTCGGCGAAGCCGAACGCGTCGAACAGGTGGATCTTGTCGTAGCTGGTGTCCAGGCCGCGGCCGGTGACCAGCAGCGTGTTGGTGACCCGGCCGTCCTCGGTTGGCGTGAACATGCCCGCCACCACGGCGATCCCGGCCTCGTCGGCCAGCCGCCGCACCTCGGTGGCCCACGGCCCGTCCAACGGCTCGGCCAGCGGCCCGAGCTTGATCCCGAAGCACGCCATCGTCGCCTCCGGGAAGACCGCCAGCTCTGCCCCCGCCTCGGCGGCCCGTCGCACACCATCGGCCACCAGTTCCAAGTTCGCCTTGGGGTCCGGGCCGGACACGATCTGGCACAAGGCAATCCGCATGACCACAACCATCCTTCGCTACGTGCTCGTCTTCGTTCTTGTCCCTGAAGCGGCGCTCAACCCACGCACAGCGAGTTCAACCGGTTCCTACCAGCTATGATGTTTGTATACGAGCGATATGCAAGGGGGATATTGGTGCCGTCCGGACGCGAACTCGCTTACGACCATCTCAAGGACACGGTCCTCAGCGACCCCGCCATGCAGGGGCAGTTCGTCAACGAACAGGCGCTGGCCGACGAGATCGGCGTGTCCCGGACTCCCATCCGGGAGGCCCTGCTGCTGCTCGCCGCCGAGGAACTGGTGCAGCTGGTGCCCAAGCGCGGGGCCTACATCGCGCCGGTCGGCGGGCGGGAGATCCGCGAGCTGTTCGAGATCCGCGCCATGATCGAGTGCTACGCGGCCCGGCGCGTCATCGAACTGGACGCCGTTCCGCTGGAGCAGATGCGCGCCGAGTTGGTGGGTCAGCGCGAGCTCCGCGGCGACGACCAGGCCCGCGCGTTCATCGACCGCGACCACAGCTTCCACGCAGCGCTGGTGTGCGCGGTCGGCAACGACATGCTCAGCAAGACCTACGACGCGCTGCGGGCGCGCCAGATCCGCGCGGGCATGGTGGCCCTGTTCAGCGTCGCGGGGCGGCGGAAGGCGGTGCTCGCCGAGCACGAGGCGATCCTCGCCGCGCTCGCCGCGGGCGACTCGGCGGCCGCCGAGTCGGCGATCACCGCCCACCTGTCCGCGACGCAACAGGTCCTGCTCACCGGCTGAACGGCTTTCCGGGGTGCGTGAGCGGGAGGTCACCGCGTGCTCGGGCGGCTCAGCGACAGGCCGATCAGGGTGACCACGCAGGTCGCCGCGAGGTAGATCGCCGGGGCTACCCAGGTGTCGAAGTAGGCGAACAACGACGTGAACAGCAGCGGAGCCAGCGCGCCGCCGATGACGCCCGCCAGCGTGTAGGCCAGCGAGGAGCCGGTGGAGCGCAGCGCGGTGCTGAACTGCTCGGACACGAAGGCCGCCTGCGGCCCGTACATCAGCGCGTGCCAGATCAGCCCGACGATCACGCCGACGATCAGCAGCGGCGCCGATCCGCCGCCGACCATCGGGAAGAACACGAACGGCCACACACCAGCGCCGATCGCACCCACCAGGTAGACCTTGCGCCGACCGAACCGGTCGGAGAGCGCTCCCGCCAGCGGCATCAGCGCGAGCTGCAGCGTCGAGCCGAGCATGACGCCGGTGACCGCCCAGCTCTGCGGAACCTTCAGCTGCTGGGTGGCGTAGGTGAGCACGAAGACCGTGAACAGCGCGTAGAGCACGTCCGGGCCGACGCGCGAGAGGATGCCCGACACCAGGGCGCGCGGCTCGCGGGTGAAGACCTCGCGCACCGGCGCACCGGCCCGCTCACCCTTTTCCTGCAACTCCTTGAAGACCGGGGTCTCCTCCAGCTTCACCCGGATCCACAGGCCGAAGAGCACCAGCACGGCGGAGAGCAGGAACGCGACCCGCCATCCCCAGGACATGAACTGCTCCTGGGTGAGCGCCGCGGCCAGCACCGCCAGCACACCGTTGGCCAGCAGGTTGCCCGCGGGCGGGCCGACCTGGGCCGCCGAGGCCCAGAAGCCGCGGTGCTTGTCGCTGCCGAACTCGCTGGACAGCAGGACCGCGCCGCCCCACTCGCCGCCGATGCCGACGCCCTGCGCGAACCGCAGGATCACCAGCAGCACCGCGCCGAGCGAGCCGACCTGGCTGTGCGTCGGCAGCAGGCCGATGAGGACGGTGGCGATACCGGTGACCAGCAGCGTGATGACCAGGACCTTCTTGCGGCCCAGCACATCGCCGAGGCGGCCGAACACGAAGCCGCCCAGCGGTCGGGAGACGTAGCCGACGGCGTAGGTGGAGAACGCCAGCAGCGTGCCGGACAGCGGATCGTGGCTGGGGAAGAACAGCTGGCCGAACACCAGGGCCGACGCCACCGAGTACGCGGCGAAGTCGTACCACTCCAGGGAGGTGCCGCTGAGGCTTGCGACGAAGGCCTTCACCAGGGCCTTGCGGTCCGGGCGGGTGGTGGTCGGGGGCGCGTGGGTCATCGGGGGTCCTTGTCTCCGGATTCTGGTTCCCGGGCGGGGTCGGCCGTGGATGCCGAACCCAGGTTACTGTGATACCAAATGTATACAACACGTATGCGGATATGGGAGGGCATTGTGTTTCCACTGCGTTTCGATGTCAACGGGGAGGTCGTCGAGGTGCGCGTGACGACGCTGCTCAACGGCGGTTACGCCGGTCGCAGCCAGCAGGACGTCGCCGCGCACGTCGCCGAGCTCGCCGAACTCGGGGTGCCCGCGCCGACCAAGACACCGTGCCTCTACCCGGTCGCCCCGTACCTGGCGATGCAGCCCGACGAGGTCCAGGTGCAGCACGGGCGCACCTCCGGCGAGGCGGAGTGGGCGCTGATCGTCGCCGGGCCGGACGAGCGGGACGTGCTGCTGACGGTGGCCTGCGACCACACCGACCGGGCCCTGGAGGTGCACGGCGTGGCGTGGAGCAAGCAGGCCGGGCCGGATGTGCTGGGTCGCAAGGCCTGGCGGCTGGTCGACGTCGCCGACCGCCTCGACGAGCTGACCCTGACCGCCTGGGCCGGTGGCAAGCAGATCCAGCAGGGCACCCTCGGTGAGCTGCTCGCCCCGCGGTACTGGCTCGACGACCTGCGCGAACGCGGCCTGCTGCAGCCGGGCACCGTGCTGCTTTCCGGGACGATCCCGATGGACGCCGCGGTCGACCAGTTCGCCGACTCCTGGCGGGTCGAGCTCGGCGACCCGAAGACCGGCGATGTCATCGCCTGCGAGTACCAGGTCCACCGCATGCCCGAACCCGTGGAGTGATGCGGGGTGGGGGGGGGGGGGGTCCGAACGGCTTCCAGCTGGCGGAGCTGTT